>JALSTE010000588.1 GCA_026983855.1 Acidimicrobiia bacterium | reverse complement strand
CCGGGTATAGATCGGGGGTGGGTGATTGGCCTATGGTCCGGTTTTGAAAAGTGGACCTGTCATCGAGGTCCAGTCATCCGGCGGAGTGGTGCCCTGGGAGGTCGGTCGTGGCCATGGACGAATTCGAGATCGCCGAGGCGCTGGGCGACTGGGGGGCCGAACCAGGGCCCCTCTACCTGACCCTGGCCTCGGCCGTGGACGAGCTGGCCCGGGCCCGACGCCTGGAGCCCGGTGACCGACTTCCGGCGGAAAGGAAACTGGCCCGGGCTCTCCACGTCAGCCGGGGCACGGTGGTCTCGGCCTACGACTGCCTGCGCAGGCGGGGTCGGCTGGTCACCCGTCAGGGCAGTGGCACCGTGGTCACGGGGGAGCCCGACCGGGGGAGGATGTCACCGGTGGGCGGCGCTGCTGACCCGTCCACAACGGAGGGCTTCATCACCGGAACCATCCCCGGGGACGGGATCATCGACCTCAAAGCCGCGGTGTGGACCGGCCTGGAGGATCTGGTACCCGAGGACTTCATCTTGTCCCCCGGTCGGTGGAAGGAGGTCCTGGTCGGCTCGGGATACCACCCGGGGGGACTGGCCATCCTGAGGGAGTTGATCGCCGAGCGACTGTCCGGGCAGGGGCTTCCGACCGAAGCCGACGAGGTGATGATCACCCACGGCGCCCAGGAGGCCATAGTCCTCATCTGCCGGAGCTACCTGGGTGATGATGGTCTGGCCGTGTCGGCCGAGCTCACCTATCCGGGGTTCATGGACATAGTCCACACCCTCGGGGGTCGGGTGCACACCGCACCCATGGACGACATGGGTGTCGACGTCTCCCGCCTCGACCGGGCGGTGCGTCGCGTTCGACCCGAGGTCGTCTACCTGATGCCGAACGTCCAGAATCCAACCGGCTCGGTGATGCCCGATGGCCGCCGTCGCGACCTGGAGGACGCCGTGGCCCGGTGGTCCGACACGGTGGTGATCGATGACCGGACCCTGGCCGAGCTGACCGAGGACGGGCACGTGCCGCGACCCCTGGGGTCCGGTCTGCCCGGACCGATGGGCAACGTGCTGACGGTGGGTTCGGCCAGCAAGTCCCTGTGGGGAGGGCTCAGAATCGGCTGGATCCGGGGCCGGGCGGATCAGATCGCGGGGCTGACCCGCATGGGATCGGTCCTCAATTTCGGGGTTTCGGTCGCTGGTCAGATGATCGCCGCCGACCTGTTGCCCAGGGTCGAAGGTCTGTCGGCGGGACGGAGAACGGAACTGATCCGGCGCCGGGACACGATGGTCGATGCTCTGGGGGAGAGGCTTCCCGACTGGCGGTTCAAGGTGCCCCGGGGCGGGCTCAGCCTGTGGGTCAAGTTGCCGGGCATCGAGGCGCGAAGGTTCGTGGAGATGGCCCAGAGATACGGGGTGAGCCTGGCCCCGGGTGAGGTGAGCTCCCCCGATGGTTGGTGGCGGGATCACCTCCGGCTGCCGTTCGGGCATCCTCCCGGGCAACTGGTCGAGGCGGTGGACCGGATGGCCGACGCCTGGGCCGATCTCACCCACCGGGCCCCGGCCGCCGGTCGCCACGGGGTCATAGTGTGATCCAGTTTCCGGCCCCCGCGGCCCCCGCGGCCCCCGTGTCCACGGGGACCGGTGATGGCCGCCTCACGCCGTGATCCCCTCTGTTCCGCCCCGCCGACATGGCGGGGGTGTCAGCGACCGACCCACGTCCGGAGATGGGAGTTGAGGAACCTTCCGGCGGGGTCCGCCTCATCCCGGCGGTCCCACCAGGCTCTCCAGTGGGGGTGCACGGCCGCCAGTTGGTCCCCGTCGAGGAAGTGCACCTTCCCCCAGTGGGGCCGCCCGTCGTAGCGGGTGAAGATCCTCTCGCAGGCCCGGAAGAGTGGTTCATCCCCGAGCCCCTTGCCCTGGTGGACCGAGATGGTGACCGTGTCCCGCCCGTGGGCGGGAC
>JALSTE010000587.1 GCA_026983855.1 Acidimicrobiia bacterium | reverse complement strand
ATTCTTCCCGGCCCGACTGAGCAGTTCCTCGTCGACCCGGTCGCTCAGCATGCACAGCAGGCCGTCGACCCCCGAGACACGGTCCAGGAGCTCCCGCCGGGGGATCGGGGTGTCCTCGGGGCGCTCGTCGAGGCTCACCCCCGCGGACCGCAGGGCGGCCCGGGTCTCGGCTGGTAGACGGCGGGTGACCAGGACTCCGAACATCGGCTCAGTCTGGCCCGCCCCACCTCGGTGGCGCCACCCGTCCCGTCCGGCGCATCCCCCATTCCGAACCGATCACAGGTCCCCTCCGCCGACCTCCCCTGGCCAGGGCCCGACGGGTCTCTAATCCGGTGTCCGTGGCGGCCGACCGGTCCGGTGTCTTCGGAGGTCAAGTGGCAGCTAGATCAGGTCGGTCCCGCACGGACCACAAATCCCCAACGGCTACCGACAGGGTCGCCGCCCGTTTCGCGCCCGAGAGTGTGATTCTGCTCTCCTTCGGTCCCCGATCCGTCACCCGGGCCGCTCGCCGCCGCCTGGACGCCTGTCTGGGATCCGGCCGGGTTCCGGTCCGCGTGGTCCGACCCCTCACCGCCCACGAGGAGGGGCTCCCCGCCTCCGCCGCCGTGGTGCGTGAGCTGGAGAGCTGTCCCCCGGGGCCGGTGCTGTTCCTCCACGACGACGTGTCACTGGACGCCACGGGGATCGAACGACTGGTGCGGGCCCACCTCGAGGGAGCCGGCGTGGCGGTACCCGAGACCAATGACCGGGGCGGCCCGCAGTTCCACGGGCAACTCCCCCCGGTGGCCACGGCCGGGCCCGCCCTGGCCGAGGTGGAGTCCACCACCGAGTTCCGCCGGGTTCCCACCGCCTCGATCCGCCCCACCTGCATGGTCGCCGACCGCGACACGCTCGTCGAGCTCGCCCGGCTGCGCATCCACGATCCGCTGAGCCAGCTGGGAGATCGGGGATCCGGATTCGAGATCGTGGAGGGGGCCCTGGCCGCCCACGACGCGTCCTGCGTACGACGACTGCCCAACCCGAGGCTGGGGACGGACCCACCGCTCCTGGTCGCGGCCATGATCGTGCGGGACGAGGAGGACATGTTGGGCGACTGTCTGGAGTCCCTGGCGGGACTGGTGGACCGGGTGGAGGTCCTCGACACCGGCTCGACCGACCGGACCATGGAGATCGCCCGGGCCCACGGGGCGATCGTCACCACGGCGGAGTGGAGGGACGACTTCGCCTGGGCCCGCAACCGGTGTCTGGAGAACTGCCGGGACTCGGCATTCGTCCTGTGGATCGACGCCGACGAGAGGGTCCGCTGCCCCAATCCCGACCTGCTGCGACGAAGCCTGGCCGCCTTCCCCGACGATCTCGAGGCCCTCGAGATCCACATGTCCAACGTCAGCGACACCCTCACCGGGGCGGTCTCCAGCCGTTTTACCTCCATGCGCCTGGTCCGGACCGATCTGTTGGAGTTCCGGGGCTCCATCCACGAGACCCCGGTCCGGCGGGGGGATCCCACCGCCGGGTTGGGCTCCACGCCCACGTCCCTGCTCACCATCGACCACCTGGGCTACCAGGATCACGTCATCGACGTTCGGGACAAGCGCAGCCGCAACCTGGAGCTGGCCCGAGCCCAGTACGAGGCCTCCGACTCACCCAAGGCGGCCCTGGACTACGCCCGCTCCCTCATGCTGGCCGGTGAATCCCCTGACGAGGCGGTCGAACTCCTCCGGGGTGCGGTGGCCGCCGCCCGAGGTGTGAGGGTCGACTGGACCGCCTACCTCGAGGGGAGCCTGGCCCACCTTCTCATGGAACGTGACCAACTCGAGGAAGCGTACGCCCTGGCCCGCTCGGCGTTCACCGCCGTACCCGGGGACGACCTGGCCGCCGCGGTTCTGGCCCGCACGGCCATGGACCTGAACCGAACGGCGGAGTTCACCGAGCTGGCCCTCGCCGATCACGGACCGGG
>JALSTE010000586.1 GCA_026983855.1 Acidimicrobiia bacterium | reverse complement strand
GCCACCCGCACCGCCGACCAAGGGGGTGGGGAGACGCCCTTCATCGGGGTGAAGATCCACGACAACGACTTCTTCGCCACCGCGTCCTCCTGGGTGACCGTGTACGTGCAGGATCGCCGACAGCCGCCATGGGACCCCACCCTCGTGGCCCCCCTGCTCACCACCGGGGAGATGGACGCCATGTGGGCCACGTATGAGACCACCGTCCACCGGGTCGCCGACCGGGACGACCTCGAGGGTCTCAACCTGGCGGCACTGGCGAACGGCGACGGCTGACACCCTCGTGGTTGTCCGGAACCCCGGGCTCACTCCACCGGTGGCAGCTCGTTCCGCTCGGTGAGCACGGGGGCGAAGAGGTCGCCCCTGTCCCTCACCCGGTCGGGCACGTTCCCCAGGTTGAGGTCGGCCGGTACGAATCCCCCGGCCTCCACCTCGGCCCACTCCAGGGGAGTGGACACCGGTGCTCCCGGCCGGGCCCGGACGGTGTAGGGGGCGGCGGTGTTGCGTCCGATGCTGTTCTGGGCGTGGTCCACGGTGATCCCCACCCCCCGGTGGGTGGACCCGTGGGCCGGGGTGATCCTCCCCGAGGTCCTTTGATCCAGCCGGCGGGCCACGTCCCGCACCCAGTCCCGGGTGGTCTCGAAGCTGAGACCCTCCACCGCCCCCGCGTAGACGTGCAGCCCGCTGCCACCACTGGTCTTGGGATGTCCACTGACCCCCAGGTCGGCGAGCAGGGAACGCAGCTCCAGGGCCGCCTCCAGCACCGCCTCGAAGGGCGCCTTCTCCCCCGGGTCCAGGTCGAAGATCACCAGATCCGGCTCGGAGAGTCGTGGTCTGCGGGACGCCCACAGGTGGAACTCGATACCGCCCCGATTGGCGAACCAGATGAGACCCGCGGCGTCCCCTATCACCGGAACGGTTAGGGAGTGCCGGTCGGACCGGGTCACGTACTCCACACCCGGAATCCAGTCGGGGGCGTTCGCCGGTCGGTTGCGGCGGTAGAACGACGGTCCGGCGATTCCCTCGGGAAAGGCCCGGACGGTCACCGGTCGGTCGTTGAAATGGGGCAACATGACCGGGGCCAGGGCCCGGTAGTAGGCGATGAGATCACCCTTGGTGATCCCCGATAGCGGCCAGTAGACACGGTCGGGATGGCTCACCTCCACCCGACGTTGGGTGGTCACCCGCCGCTCGCCACCGACTCCCCGTCCAGGTCATCACTGCTGTAGACCGGCGACCAGACCGGAACGGCGGAGTCGACCGTGATCCTCACCACCCCGTCGATGGGGTACTCGGGCCCCAGTTCAGCCGAGACGAAGCTCACCAGTTCGTCGTCGTGAACGAGGTCCGCCGTGCCCCGGAAACGGAATCCCCGCCGGCGGGCGGGGTCGAACACGTTGACCTCCACCGCCGGGTTCAGGGCGATGTTGCGTATGGTGCGGGGCGACGCGACGTTGGCGAAGATCAGGCTCTCCCCGTCCCAGGCCCTCACCGAGCTCTTGGGCGAGAGGTTGGGGGTCCCGTCGGGGTTGACGCTGGCCACGTAGGCCAGGCCGGTTCCCGCCAGCAGATCCGCCATGTCCTCGGTGATCAGATCATCTCCCGTGCCGGACATGATGCCGCCTCCTCTCCTCGGGTGGCCCCGGACCCGATCGCGGTGGCGGACCGGTGCCGATGACGACCGGGCGCCGTCCCCGGACCCGGGGTCCATCCGCACACGATAGGTCAACCGAGCAGCGGAGAATGCCCTCGGACCGGGACCTCGTCCCGAGGCCCGCGTTCATGGGAGAACTGGGGGCGGGTGGGATCTCGGGCCCACCCCCGGTCCCTGGGTCCCTCTCAGGAGGTGAGCCACACCAGGAGCACGATCACACCCACGACGAGTGCGGCATAGACGGCGGGGGCGTTGCCGTCCTTGACCCTGAACGGGTTCCACACGACCAGGGCCAGGTAGAGGCGGAAG
>JALSTE010000585.1 GCA_026983855.1 Acidimicrobiia bacterium | reverse complement strand
GACATTCCGCCCTCCGCGGTCGGGACGGAGGTCACGACCACGACCACTCCGGAGACGACCACCACCATCCCGGTCGTGACGTCGACCACGACCACCACGGTGGCTCCCACCACGACCACTCCGGCGCCGACGACCACGGTCGCTCCCACCACCACTGCGGCGCCGACGACCACGGTCGCTCCCACCACCGCGGCGCCGACGACCACCACGAGCGCTCCACCGCCGGCGACGACCACCACGGTCGCTCCCACCACCACAGCGGCGCCGGCAACAACGACAACGACCACGACCACGGCCCCCGTCGGTGCGAACAGCCCCATAGCCCCCTGGCCCTACAAGAACTCCTGGCCCGAGGTCTCGATGTGGGATCTCCTGGCGAGCTGCGAGTCGGGGGGCAACTGGGCCGTCGACACCGGGAACGGCTACTACGGAGGTCTGCAGTTCAACCGGACCTCCTGGGCCTGGGTCGGGGGTGAGGGTCTCCCCAGCCAGGCCGATCGGTCCGAGCAGATCTACCGGGCGGCACTGCTCTGGGACTACCAGGGGTGGGGTGCCTGGCCCGGATGCACCAGGAGTTTCGGCTGGAGCAGCCGCCAGACCAGCCGGTGACCCTCTCCCGCCGGGAGGTGATCGACCTGCTGGCCGAGAGAGGCGTCGAGCCTCGCCGGTCCCTGGGCCAGAACTTCGTGGTCGATCCCAACACGGTGAGGCGGATAGTGCGCCTGGCCGGGATCAGCCCGGGGGACTCCGTGGTCGAGATCGGGCCCGGTCTCGGGTCCCTGACCCTGGCCCTGGTGGAGGCGGGGGCGACAGTGACGGCCATCGAGGCCGATCCGTTGCTCGCCGAGATCCTGGCCCGGGTGACGGAGGGAATGCCGGTGGGGATCATCGTCGGTGACGCCCTGGACCTCGACTGGGTGGGGGATCTCGATCCCGGGGCCCACGACCTGATCGCCAACCTGCCCTACAACGTGGCCACACCTCTCGTGGCCGAGATCCTCGATCACGTTCCCCAGATCGAGAGGATGGTGGTCATGACCCAAAAGGAGGTCGGGCAGCGACTGGTGGCGGGCCCTGGCTCCAAGGCCTACGGGGCCTTGTCGGTGAAGGTCGCCTCCTGGGCCCGGGCCCGTCTGCTGGGCACGGTCCCCCCTACGGTTTTCCACCCCCGGCCCCGGGTCGAGTCGGCCCTGGTGGAACTGGTGCGGCACACCCGACCCGCCATCCCCCCCGACATCGACCGGGACGAGTTCTTCACCCTGGTGCGCAGGGGATTCGGACAGAGGCGAAAGATGCTGCGACGTTCCCTGAGGGGTGTGGTCCCCGAGGAGGGCTTCTCCCGGGCGGGGGTCGGGCCCCAGCAACGCCCCGAGGAACTGGATCTGGGGCAATGGCTGTCGCTCTACCGCGAGTCACTCCCCGGGGCACCCCGGTGATCCCGGCCCCGTCCCCCGAGACGGTGGTGCTCACCGCCCGGGCCAAGTTGACCCTGTCCCTCCGGGTGGTCGGACGGCGTGACGACGGGTATCACCTGATCGACGCCGAGATGGTGAGTCTCGACCTGGCTGACAGTCTCCGGCTCTCACCGGGGGTCGGCGTCACCTATCGGGAGGCGGCCGGGGGTCGGCTCATCGACCTGGGTGGTGGGGACCTGGTCTCGGCGGCCCTGGCCCGGTGCGGCAGGCAGGCGGCGGTGGTGGTGACGAAGCACATTCCGGCCGGGGCGGGCCTGGGTGGGGGGAGTTCCGACGCGGCGGCGATACTGAGGTGGGCGGGAATGGGCGACCCGGTGGAGGCGGTGGGGTTGGGGGCCGACGTCGCGTTCTGCCTGGTGGGGGGTAGGGCCCGGGTCGGGGGGATCGGCGAGTTGATCCAGCCCCTCCCGACGATCGAGAGGTCCTACACGCTGCTGATTCCACCACTACACGTCAGTACGCCGGTGGTCTACCGGAGGTGGGACGAGTTGGGCGGACCGGAGGGACGGAACGGCAATGACCTGGAGCCGGCGGCCGTGGACGCCTATCCGGACCTCAACTCGTGGCGCGATCTCCTGGGCGAGGCGACCGGACTCACGCCCAACCTGGCGGGCAGTGGCGGAACCTGGTTCGTGCCGGGAGAATTCGATCTGACCCTCGGGGGCGTGCACACGGTGATCACCCGCACCGTCGGCGTCCCGGGAGGAGGTCAGACGGTTCCGAACCGGGGATGAGCCCAGCCCGACCGGTCGGGGCGAACGGTCTCGGAATCAACTGTGAGAACCGGGCAGACTGGTACTCGAGAGGCCCCCGCCGACTAGCGGCGACGCTGATGTCGGGTACGCCGGAGCATCTTCCGGTGCTTCTTCTTTCGCATGCGCTTGCGGCGTTTCTTTACGAGCGATCCCATGGAGTCGGGCAGAGTAGCTTCCTGACGGTGGGGATGAAAGTCTGGGGACCGGAAAGTCCGGTATCGGGGTCCATCCACGGTCCTCGCCGTCCGGAAACAATCCCCGGTCGTGTCATCGGAGGTGGGTGAAGGCGTTGGACAGTTCAGATATGCAGGGAGTGACCACACCACCCGCGGAACTCGTCGGTGACCCGTCGCGTCCGGCGCCCCCGGGCGTCGGGGCCCCGTCGCGCCCCGTCGACGAGGACGATCTCGTACGGCGTGCCCCCTCCGATGCGGATGCCTTCACCGAGCTCTACCGCTTCTACCTGCCGAGGATTCATGCCTTCGCCTATCGCCGTTCGGGCTCGATGGAGGTGGCCGAGGACATCACCGCGGCCACGTTCGAGCGGGCCCTGCGCAACATCGACCGGTTCCGCCCCCGGGGTGGGGGATTCGGGGCCTGGCTGTACCGGATAGCGGCCAACCAGTTGAACGATCACCATCGGCGATCGGGTCGGGAGCGCAGCGACAGGGGCCAGAGGGCGATCGCCATGTTGAATCAACCTGCGGTCGCTCCCGAGGACGAGGTACTGGCCGATTACGACCGGGCCCGGGTCCTCACGGCCCTGTCTCGGATCCCCCCCCGGTACCAGAGGGCCATTTCGCTCCGCTACCTCGCTGATCTCGACAACGAATCGGCGGCGGAGGCGATGGGAATCAGCCGCTCGACGATGGCCGTGGTCCTCCACCGGGCCCTGAAGGCCCTCAGGCGTGAACTGGAGTCGGCGGCGTGAGCGGCGGGGGTCACGAAACGGGTGGAGGCGATGTCGGAGAGCCCCGGAACCGGCGGCGGGCCCCCGATGGGGAGGGTTCCGTCGGGGGGAGTACGCCCCGACGGGATTTCGACGAGCTCCGGAACCGGTTGCGTGAGCTCGGGCGGTTGCCCGTTCCCGATCCCTCCCCGGGTTTCGCCGATCGGCTCGAGAATCATCTGAGGTCGCTCCACCAGGGCCGTGTCCACCCGAGGGGGGGACGCTCCGGATCCCCGTGGTCGGGGGCGGGTTCCCACTCGCCCCTGAGACCCCCGGTGCCCGGGGGGGCGACCGCGTCGGAGTCGGACTCGGGGAGGCGTCGTCGCCCGAGGCGTCGTCGCTGGCCCACCACCCTGGTGGCGGCGGCCTTCTCCGCCGCCGCGGTCATGATCGGAGTCGGTTCCCTGCGGGGCTCCAACCCCGAGGTACGGGTCTCCGCCGCCAGCGAGACCGTGGTGCGGATGCCCGGTGGTGCGGTGGTCGAGGCCCGACCCGGGTTGGTGGTGCCCGATGGGGCGGTGCTCGAGGTCGGACCCTCCGGATCGGTCCGCTTCGGCGACATGTCCCTGGGTCCGGGTCAGAGGGCGATCGTGGACGGTGGAGGGCTACGCATCGGTCGCACCGACGGCGGACGGATGACCGCCCTCCTGGGTGGGGACGGTGACCCCGTCATGACCTCCGAGGCCTCCCCCGGAGGCACCCCGGCAGCCCGTCCGGGTCCCGGTACCGGTACCGGTGGCGCGGACATGGTCACCACCACGGTGGCGGTTTCGCCCACCTCCGTCACCACCGAGGTTCCCGCGGTGACCACGGCCGTCCCCACCGAACGGCCCGCACCCGATCCTTCCAGGTCCACCCCGACCTCGGCCGGAACCCCGTCCGGTGACGATTCGGGGACGGCCGAACCAGAGGGCGACATAGGCACCGCGTCCAGTCAGGTTCGCGAACCCGGAACGGTGGATCCGGGCGATCCCCCCGAACCCCCTTCGCACACGGAGTCGGCCACGACCACGACCACCATCGCCGCCCCCACCCCGACGGAGGCTCCCGCCGTCGAGCCCGCTGATCCCAACGGCACGGGGGACGAGATCGCCGAGGGGGGCGATCCCGGGGTCACCCAGCCGGACTCGGCTCCCTGTCCCTCCTACACCGCTGATGAACCTTCCACCACCGCCGTGAACGGGCCGGACGTCCCGACGACGGATACCGGCTCCACCACCACGGTCCCCACCACGACAACCGCCGAGGGCCCGGTCACCACCGAGGCGGCCGCGGGTTCACGGTCACCGGCCACCACCACGACGGCACCGGTCGTCTCCACGACCACCACCAGCTCCGTCGTCGGGGACCCCTCCGATCCCTCGGTGCCGTCCCAGCTACTGGCGAGCATGACCACCGAGGGAACCGGGGACTGTCTGCCCCCCGAGGTCGAGAGCGTCATCCAGGCGGTGGAGGATATCCTCACCGTCGTTCCCTGATCGGCGGTACCGTGGACGGGATCCGATCGGGGGTCGTTCAATAGGCAGGACAGCGGGTTTTGGTCCCGTCAATGGAGGTTCGAGTCCTCCCCCCCGAGCCAGTTCCACCGCCTCGGGGCCGGTGGATCTCCCCGACCCTGGAGTGAAATGAGCAGAGCGCGAGTATCGGCCATCGTCCTGGCGGCCGGTCAGGGCACCCGGATGCGTTCACGTCTGCCGAAGCCGGCCCACCGTCTCTGCGGGCGTCCAATGGTGTCCTACGTTCTCGACGCCCTCGCCGACGTGAGCGTGGAGAAGGCCGTCGTCGTGGTCGGACATGGTGCCGAACGGGTGAGGGCCTCAGTGCTCGAGCACGCCCCGGAGGCGATGGACGTGGTCTTCGCGGTCCAGGAACGTCAGCTCGGCACCGGCGACGCCGCCGCGGTGGGTCTCGAGGCATTCACCGCCGCCGAACTCGACGACGAGGACGCCGTTCTCGTCGTCATGCCCGGGGACACCCCCCTGATTCGCCCGGCGACCATCGCCTCGCTGGTGGAGGCCCACACCCGGGACAAGGCCGGCGCCACCCTGCTCACGGCCCATCTCCACGACCCGACCGGGTACGGCCGGGTGGTCAGGGGTAAGGGGGGTCGGGTCGACCGGGTGGTCGAACAGGCTGATGCCACCGATGAGGAGAAGGCCATCGACGAGGTCAACACCTCCATCTACTGCTTCCGTCGCAGCCTGCTCGCCCCGGCCCTGCGTCGGGTGACCCCGACCAACGCCCAGGGGGAGTACTACCTGACCGACGTGGTGGGGGTTCTGCGGGACGCCGGCTACCCGATAGCCGCGGTACCGGCCGACGACCCGGGGGAGACGGTCGGCGTCAACGACCGGGTGCAGTTGGCGGCGACGGAGGCGGCGCTGCGGTCCCGGACCAACCGGGCCTGGCTGCAATCGGGCGTGACCCTCGTCGATCCGGCCAACACCTACATAGACACGACCGTGACCCTCGGCGAGGACGTCACCGTCTACCCGGGTTCGATCCTCCGCGGGGCCACGGTGATCGGATCGGGTGCGGTGATCGGGCCCGACACCTCACTCACCGACTGCGTGGTGGGTCCCGGGGCCCGAGTCGAGAGATCGAGCTGCACCGGGGCGTCCATCGACGCCGGGGCCCGGGTCGGTCCCTACTGTCATCTGGAAGCCGGGGTTCGGATCGGGGAGGGAACGGTCACCGGGCCGTTCTATGCTGAGGCCGCCCGCGCGAGGGGGGGCTCCGGGAAGGGGTCCCTCGGCCTCGGGCCCGAGTAGCTACCCGAAGGGGCGACACCATGATGGAGTTGGTGGCCAAGAAGCGGATGCACCTGTTCAGTGGCCGCACCCACGAACCGCTGGCCCGGGAGATCGCCCAGCACCTGGGGGTCACCCTCGGGGAACCGAATCTGGTTGACTTCGCCAACGGCGAGATCAAGTGCCGCTTCTCCGAGTCGGTCCGTGGCGGCGACGTCTTCATCGTCCAGACCCACGCCGGGGGCGAGGGCCGCTCCCTCAACGACTCGATCATGGAGCAGCTCATCATGATCGACGCCGCCCGCCGGGCCTCGGCCAAGAGGATCACGGCCGTCATCCCGTTCTACGGATACGCCCGTCAGGACCGCAAGGCCTCGGGCCGGGAGCCGATCACCGCCAAGCTGCTGGCGAACATGTTCTCGGCCGCGGGCACCAAGAGAATCGTCAGCGTCGATCTCCACTCGGGGCAGATCCAGGGTTTCTTCGACGGTCCCGTCGATCATCTCACGGCGATGCCGGTCCTCATCGACCGCTTGAAGGCCGTGGTACCCGCCGATTCGGTGGTTGTATCCCCTGACACCGGAAGGGTGAAGGTGGCCGAGAGGTACGCCAAGCGCCTGGACGCCGACGTGGCGGCCATCTACAAGCGGCGATCCACCTCCCGGGTCAACGAGGTGGAGAGCCGGGGTGTCATGGGCGAGGTCAAGGGTCGGGTGTGTGTGCTGGTGGACGACATGATCGACACCGCCGGCACCCTGTGCTCCGCCGCCGACGAACTGATGGCGGCGGGGGCGTTGGAGGTCATCGCCGCCACCACCCACGCGGTCCTGTCGGGTCCCGCCGTCGATCGTCTGAAGAACTCGGTTCTCTCACGGGTGCTGGTCACCAACACCCTTCCGGTTCCCCCCGAGAAGCAGTTCGACAAGCTGGAGGTCCTCTCCATCGCCCCGGTGATCGCCGACGCCCTCGACGCCGTGTTCGAGGACACGTCGGTGTCGGAGATCTTCGACGGCGAGAACCAGTCCTGAGGCCCACCCTCCCCGCCGGAGCCCTCAGGTGGTCGCCGGTGTCGGCGAAACTGCTGTTGGAGGGGCGTCGGGACTGACGTAGACTGCGCAGTCGCGCCCGATCCTCGATGGATCGTCTTCTCCGCGCCGAATTAACGGAGTTCTCCCCTGTCATGGATGAAACAGTTCTTGTTGCCGAGACCGGTCGCCCCCTCGGCAGCCGCGCATCACGCCGCCTTCGGGCCCAGGGCAAGATCCCTGGTGTGGTGTACGGCCATGGTGCCGATCCCCTGGCGGTCGCCGTCAACCGTCACGACTTCCGGACCGTGCTGAGGAGCGCCGGTGACAACGCCCTGATCGATCTCGACCTCGACGGCGAGATTCATCTGGCGATCGTGAAGGACCTGCAGCGCGATCCGCTGAGGAACAGGGTCAACCACATCGACTTCCAGAGGATCGACCGGGACGAGAAGATCGAGGTCGTGGTCCCGATCCGTCTGGTCGGTGAGGCCGAGGAGGTCACCCGGCAGCGGGGGCTGATCCAGCATCAGCTCAGCAGTGTTCCCGTGATCGCCCCGGCCGGAAAGCTCCCGAAGTCCATAGAGGTGGACATCTCGGGTCTCACGCTCGACCAGCCCATCCGGGTGGGTGATCTCGATCTGGGTGAGGGGGTCGAGACCGACGCCGACCCGGCCTCGGTCATCGTGGTGGGAATCATCACCCGGGCCGCCCTGGCCGAAGAGGAAGGGGCCGGTGAGGAGGGCGAGGCCGCCGAGGAGGGGGCCGAGTCCCCCGATGACTCCGGATCGACGGACTGACCGTCGAGGCGGATTCGGGAGATCCGTAGATGGCCGGAGCCGCTGGGCGGACTCCATTCGACCGGGCCGCCGATCGGAGGGGAACCGCGGCCGATCACCTGGTCGTGGGCCTGGGGAATCCCGGGGACCGTTACGAGGGAACCCGCCACAACGTCGGGTTCGAGGTCATCGATGTGCTGGCCGAGCGGCACGGTGTGGAACTGCGCCCGGCCAAGAGGGAGCGGGCCCTGGTGGCGGAGGTCACCATCGGCGGGCACCGGGTGGTCCTGGCCCAGCCGCTCACCTACATGAATCTCTCCGGGGAGAGCGTGGCCCGACTCGTCCCCCGCCATGGGATCACCGATCCCCGGAACCTCACCGTGGTTCACGACGAGCTGGATCTACCGGTCGGAAGGTTGAAGGTGAAACTGGGTGGGGGAGCAGCGGGCAACAAGGGAATCCAGTCCATCGACCGCCATCTCCACACCACCGCCTACGTGAGGGTGCGTATCGGCGTGGGCAAGCCCCCCCATCCCCGGGCCGGGGCCGACCATGTCCTCAGGAGGCCGCCGGCGGGGGAGCGCGCCGAACTCGACGTGGTCGTGCGGGAGGCGGCCGACGCGGTTGAGACGGTCATCGTCGACGGGGTGCAGGAAGCCATGTCGCGCTTCAACCGCAGGTGACGAACACACCGCTCACCGCACTTCCCGACGTGGTGGCCGGCGAGGCGGCCCTGACCGCGATCCTGGGACGGCGCTCGGGGATTCTGGCCGTGCCCGAGGCGGCCCGGGCCGTCGTCCTCGCCGCCCTGGCCCGCCGCTCCCCGAGACGCCCCCTGGTGGTGGCCGTCCCCACCACCGCCATGGCCGAGAGTCTGACCGCCGACATCGCCGCCTATCTCGGTCCCGAGGAGGTCATGACGTTCCCGGCCTGGGAGACCCTGCCCTTCGAGCGGGTCAGCCCCGCCGTGGACACCATGGGACGCCGGCTGGAGGTCATCTGGCGGCTGGGGGAGCCCGGGAGACACCCCGCGGTGATCGTGGCCCCGGTGAGGGCACTGGTGCAGATCCTGGGTCCCGCCGGTCACACCACCGAACCCCTGGAGATCGCCCCCCACGGCTCCGTCGAACCGGATTCCCTGGCCCACTGGCTGGTGGAGTCGGGCTACCGCCGGGAATTCCAGGTCGAGCACCGGGGCGAGTTCGCCATCCGCGGTGGCATCGTCGACGTGTTCCCCTCGACGGCGGAGGTCCCGGTCCGGATCGATCTCTGGGGTGACGAGGTCGAAAGGCTCACCGAGTTCTCCGTGGCCGACCAGAGATCCACCGTCGACCTCGAGGGCGTGCGGATCTTCCCCGCTCTGGAGGTGGTTCCCACACCCGAGGTGCGCCGCCGGGCCGGGCAACTGGTCTCGGAGGAACCGTGGGGGCGTGAACAGTGGGAGAGGCTGGCCGGAGGTGAGACCTTCGACGGTATGGAGTCCTGGTTGCCGTGGCTGGTCGAC
>JALSTE010000584.1 GCA_026983855.1 Acidimicrobiia bacterium | reverse complement strand
CCCCGCCTTCCTGAGTGGCGGGGAACTGTCCCGGTGGGCCGAGCCGTTCGTCGAGGGGGGATTCACCGCCCCCCTCAACTGGTACCGCAACCTGCAGAGGAACTGGGAGCTGACGGCGGCCTGGAACATGACCCCGATCGGGGTGCCGGCCGGGTTCGTGGGTGGGGCCTCCGATCCGGTGCTGTCCCCCCAGGCCGACGGCACACCGAACATGGGTCTGATGATGATGGATCAGTTCGTCCCCGACCTGAGGACCCGGGTGCTTCTCGACGGGGTCGGACACTGGAACCAGCAGGAGGACCCCGGGGGGACGACGGCGGCACTGCTGGACTTCCTGTCCCGGGTCAGGGGCTGAGGCCCCGGGGAGGTCAGGCCCGGTGGGTGGGGCGGGGGGACTCGTCGGCCATGGCCGCCATCTCCCTCGCCAGCGCCTCCGTCATCTCCGCTCTGAGGCCGGTGGCGCCGGCGTCGCCGAACACGTTGTGCATCTCGAGGGGGTCCTCCCCCAGATCGAAGAGCTCCCCGTCCTCCAACCCCCGGTAGGTGGTGAGGCGGGCCCCCTCGGTGACCAGGGTCCTCATCCGCAGCGGCATGCCCACGCCCAGGGGGTCGTCCTGTTCGTCCTCCTCGATCAGCAGGGCCGAGCGGACCGTGAGTTCCGGGTCGTCCAGCAGGGGGACGAGGCTGTGGCCCTGCATGCCCCTGAACTCGGGCAGCCCGGCCAGATCCAGCACCGTCTGGGCCAGGTCCAGGGAGCTCACCAGGGAGTCACTGCGGCGGGGGGCACCACGTCGGGGGTCGGATATGACGAGGGGCACCCTCAGGCAGCCCTGGTAGTGGATACCCATCTTCAGCAGCAGGCCGTGGTCGCCGAACATGTCACCGTGGTCGGAGGTGAACATCACCACCGTGTCGCGGTCGTGCCCGGTGCGGCGCAGGGCATCGAGCATGGCCCCGACCTGCTCGTCGATGAGGGTTATGGCTCCGTACTCCGCCGCCGCGGCGTGGCGGAACTGATGCTCGGTGGGGGCCCAGTACTCAACGGAGTGGGGTGGACGGCCTCGGTTGGCGGCGACCTCCCGGATCTGGGGCATCGAGGTGGTGTGGGGATCGTGGAACGACTCCGGCAGGGGGATGTCGGCGGGGTCGTGGAGGTCCCAGTAGCGACCCGGGGGGGTGAACGGATGATGGGGATCGGGGAAGGAGGCGTGGATGAAGAAGGGCCTGCCGTCACCGTCGGCGGCCTCGATCTCGGCGACGGTTCTCATACCCACGTAGGACGTGGGGTGTAGTTCCGCCGGCAGGGCGGTGCGGTAGACCTGGCCCCACTCCGGGCAGGCGGCGGTGGCGTTCGCCGGACCCTGGAGGGAGCGGGGGTCGACCCCCTGGTCCCTCAGCCACCAGTGGTAGTGGCCGTGGCACATGTCCCCGTGGAGGCTCACGATGTCGGCCCGCTCGTAGCCGTAGAAGTCGGTGACGGGGGGCACGGGTCCCTCGGCGAAACGCTCGATCGACTCCTGGCGGTCCCAGCCGGTGGGGAAGGGGTCGATCCGGGCGTCGTCGATCTCGGGGGGGAAGAGGGCCGCGGTGACCTCCGGTCGGTAGCCCATGTTCTGGAGGTGGGCCTTGCCGATGTGGGAAGTGCGGTAGCCCGCGGACCGGAGAACCCGCAGGAAGGTGTTGGTGTCGGGACGGAGGGCCACCCCGTTCACCCGGGTGCCGTGCACGCTGGGCATGCGACCGGTGATGATCGAGCACCGGTTGGGCATGCAGATGGGGTTGGCGACCAGGGCCCGGTCGAACACCGTCCCGGTGGCGGCCAGGGAATCCAGGTTGGGGGTCGCCAGCACGGGGTTGCCGCCGAAACCGGTGTGGTCGGCCCTCTGCTGGTCGGTGCAGATGAACAGGAAGTTCGGCCCGGTCGGGTCGTTCGTGGCCCGCGAATTCAAACCCGTTCGCCTCCGTTGTGGG
>JALSTE010000583.1 GCA_026983855.1 Acidimicrobiia bacterium | reverse complement strand
GACCCACCGGCCCCCGCCCCGGGGACATGGGACACACCTCGGGAGTCCCGCCGCCGAAACTAGGCTCGGCTCACGGCGGTCACGTTCGGTGACCCCTGATCCCCGGGGAGGGTCCCATGGTCAACCACTACTTCACCCACGGTTCGGGCCGCTCGAAGGTCCTGGTCCTGAACGGATGGTTCGGGTCTTCGGGGGCGTGGTCGGCCCTGATCCCCAGCCTGAACGGCTCCGACCTCACCTGGGCCTTCATGGACTACCGGGGCTACGGCGGTTCCCGGGACGTCCCCGGGGAGCACACAATCGCCGAGATCTCCGGCGACGCCCTGGCCGTGGCCGACGATCTGGGCTGGGACCGCTTCTCCCTGGTGGGGCACTCCATGGGAGGCCAGTTCATCCAGAGGATCCTCCTCGACGCCCCCGACCGGGTGGAGCGGCTGGTGGCCGTCAACCCCGTGCCCGCCTCGGGGGTGCCCCTCGACGACGACGGCCGGGCCCTGTTCCACGGGGCGGTCGCCAACCGGGACAACCGCTACGCCATCGTCGACTTCACCACCGGCAACCGCAACACCCCCGTGTGGGTCAACTCCGTGGTCGACCACTCGCTGGAGAACAGCACCACCGAGGCCTTCGGCGACTACCTCGAGCAGTGGACCACCGTGGACTTCCACGACGAGGTGGTGGGTAACGAGACCCCGCTACTGGCCGTGGTCGGTGAGAACGACCCCGCCCTCAGCGCCGAGGTGATCACCGCCACGTTCCTGGAGTGGTACCCGAACGCCACCATGGAGACCATGGCCAACGCCGGTCACTACCCCATGGACGAGACCCCCGTGCAACTGGCCACCGTCATGGAGCGATTCCTGGTCGGTTGATCGGGGCCCGGTTCCCCGAGTCACCGGCGGAGGTGGCGGGTAGGCTGGGCCGAAACAGCACAGGGGAGCTCGCGGAGGCGGGCTGAGAGGGTGACCGGTCCCCAGGGACACCGTCGCCGACCCCTCGAACCTGTCCGGATAATGCCGGCGAAGGGAATGGTGCCCATGATCCCCGTCCCCCATCTCAGGACGAACCTCCGTCTCCCCCGCTTCGTCGCCCTGGTGGCGGCCCTCGCGGTCCTGGCCGCGGCCTGTGGTTCGAGCGGGCCGGCCGCCACTGACGGCTCCGGTGCGGGCGGCTCCGGCGACGGAGAGGTGGTGCTGGTGACCCACGACTCCTTCGCCCTGTCCGACGAGGTTGTCGCCAGCCTCGCCGAGGAGGGAATCGAGCTCCGCATACTGGCCTCCGGTGACGCCGGGCAGGCCCTCAACCAGTCCATCCTGGCCGGGGACCGACCCCTGGGGGACGTCTTCTTCGGGGTCGACAACACCCTGCTCAGTCGGGCTCTGGAAGCCGGGATCTTCGAGCCCTACCGGTCACCCCTCCTCGACTCCGTACCGGAGAGGTTCCGCCTCGACCCCGGCGACCGTCTCACCCCGATCGACCACGGCGACGTCTGCCTGAACTACGACATCGGCTGGTTCTCCGAGCACGGGATCGATCCCCCGGTCACCATGGAGGACCTCACCGACCCCCGCTACCGGGACCTGCTGGTGGTGGAGAACCCGGCCACCTCCTCACCCGGGCTGGCGTTCATGATGGCCACCATCGCCCGGTTCGGGACGGAGGGCGACCACACCTGGCTGGACTTCTGGTCCGAGCTGAGGGACAACGGGGTGAGGGTCGACACCGGGTGGACCGAGGCCTACTTCACCGACTTCACCGTCGGAGGCGGGGGTGACCGTCCCCTGGTGGTGTCCTACGCCTCCAGCCCCCCCGCCGAGGTGGTGTTCGCCGATCCCCGCCCGGCCCAGGCCCCCACCGCGGTGATCGAGGACACCTGCTTCGAACAGATCGAGTTCGCCGGGGTGCTCAAGGGGGCCGCCAACCCCGCCGGGGCCCGCCGGGTGATCGACTTCCTGCTGTCGGTCCCGGTTCAGGAGGACA
>JALSTE010000582.1 GCA_026983855.1 Acidimicrobiia bacterium | reverse complement strand
CTACCCTCCCGAGAGGCGGGTCCAGGCCATGGGTTACTGGTCCCTGGTGATGGCCGGGGCGCCGGTGCTGGGAGTGGTGGTGGGGGGACCCATAGTGGACGCCTACAGCTGGCGTTGGATCTTCGTGTTCCAGGTTCCGATCACCATCCTGGCCGTGTTGCTCGGGGTGCTGGTGCTGCCCGAGACCCGCCGGACCCGGTCCGAGGGGTTCGACCTCCCCGGGGGGCTGGTGCTGGGCGGGTCGATCGGGGCCCTCCTCCTGGCCATCACCAACGGCTCGACGTGGGGTTGGGGATCTCCCGCCTTCATGGGCCTGGTCGCCCTGTTCCCGGTGGGTCTGGCCCTCTTCGTGGGGATCGAACGGCGGGCGCCCAGCCCCCTGATCCCCCTGGCGTACTTCCGGCGTCGCAACGTGGCCATGCCGATCGTGGCCCAGATGTTCGCCAACTTCGCGTACATGGGCGGGTTCATACTGACGCCGCTGCTGTTGCGGGACCCGGGTCTGTTCGCCTTCGACGCCACCCACGCCGGGCTGTTGACCATCGCCCGCCCCCTGACGTTCGCGGTGGCCGGGCCGGTCATGGGCTGGCTGGCCCTCAGGGTGGGGGAGAGGACCAACGCCACCCTCGGGTCGGCCCTGGTGGTGGTGTCCATGGTGGTCCTGGCCCTCGGCGCCACCCGGCAGTCCTCGCTGTTGATAGTGGCCGGGCTGGCCCTCTCGGGATTCGGTCTGGGTACCGCCGCCCCGTCGATGTCGGCCACGGTCGCCAACGCCGTCGACGAGACCGATTTCGGGATCGCCGGTGCCACCCAGCAGATGGCGGCCCAGATCGGTGTGGTTCTGGGTATCCAGGTGATGCAGACGTTCCGGGCCATCCGCCTGGACCAGCTCGGGGTGGCCGGGTTGGCCACCAGCTACCGGGACGCCTACCTGTTGGGGGGTGTCGTGTGCCTGGGCGCCATCTGGGCCTCGGTTCTCATCCGCAGCACCCCCGCCGAGGCCCGCCGGGCCGTGAGGGCCCAGCGCGACGGCGCTCCTGCTCCCACCCCCGAGCCGGCTCCGGCCGTCGAGCTGGCCCGCACCAGGAGCTGAGCGGCCACCGATCCCGCCACCCCGGGAGATCGGTGGGTTTCGCGGTTGGCACCCCGGAGGGTCCGTCAAATCGGAAATGGATCATGGCCCAATGGTGAATTGCAGACCGGAGGGCAGCCCTCAATCGGGGGTGGGATCGCCCCCTCGTCACCGTGAATAACATTGAAACGATTGGTCTGGGAAACTAGGGTGAGACCACGACGAGTGGGAGGCAGACGAGTGGGGTGCGTGGGTCCGCAGGGCAAGCTGGGCATGCCCGGCATGGCCTCATCGCCGGTTTTCCCGCCGGCTTCGTTTTCGGTCGCGGCAACTCTGCCGGCGGATCGGCGTACGGTCCATTTGTGGGGGAATCTGTACGGAATTCCCTGGGACGGCGATACCGGTTGGGTTCCGGGAGGGAATGCCTACACCGACTACCGGGGACACTGTGACAGTGCCCTGCACAAGGCCGCCAGCGGCCGTTACACGTGGGGAGCGTACTCATGTTGAGACCATGGTCGAACACCGTGAGGGCCGGTCGTCCCGTTGTCACCCAGTCGATGAGATCGGTCATCGGGGTGGCGGTGGCCGCATTCGCCCTCGGGGTGACGGTGGTCGCCGCGGCGGCGGTGTCGGCCCGGCCCGCTGCGCCCTCGGCCACCGCCTCAGCCGCCATCGGGGCCACCTCGGGGGTCGGAGGCCAGACCTCGGTCGTGGCGTCCCCGGTCTTCGGGGACAAGAAGGTGACGCCTCGGGCCGTGGTGGCCTCCGCCCCCGACACCGCGGTGACGGCCGCCGTCCCCACCCGGGCTGGATCCTGTGAGCAGGGCCTGTTCGACGTGACCCACCTTCCCCCGGGCTGGACCGTCACCCGGAGGTTCTGGGACGGACCGTGTCAACCCGATTTCC
>JALSTE010000581.1 GCA_026983855.1 Acidimicrobiia bacterium | reverse complement strand
TTCCCGATGGGGATTCCCATCCCCCCCACCCCCTGGTCGCCCAGACCCAGGATCCGTTCGCCGTCGGTGACCACCACCACCTCCACCTCGTTGGTGGCGGCGTTGTCGAACATCTCCCCCATCCGCTCCCTCTCGGGGTAGGACACGAACATCCCGTGGGGTCGCCGGTAGATGTGGGAGAACTCCCGGCAGGCCTCCCCCACCGTCGGGGTGTAGACGATGGGCAGCACCTCGGCGATGTTGTCGGCCGCGAAACGGTCGAAGAGGGTCTCGTTGCTGTCCTGGAGGGCCCGCAGGAATATGTGCTGCTGGAGGGGCTCGGGCTCGTAGTCGAACTTGCGCCGGATCCGGGCCAGTTGGGTCTCCATGGACTCCACGGCCTCGGGCAGCAGACCGTGCAGACCGAAGCGGGTGCGCTCCTCGTGGGTGAACGCCGTCCCCCGGTTCAGCAGGGCGTCACCCAGTAGGGCCCTCCCGTGCGGAACGGCCCCCGAAGACGGGGAACTCACCCCGCCGTCACCCGGGGCCCACTTCCCTGGGCCCCGATCCAGGCCTCGTAGAGCCGCGCGTAGTGTCCACCCCGGTCCATCAGGGCCTCGTGGGTGTCCAACTCGACCAGCCTCCCGTCGACCACCACCCCGATCCGGTCACACCGGGCCGCGGTGGACAGGCGATGGGCGATCACGATGGTGGTGCGACCCGACATGAGGGCCTCCATGGCGTGCTCGACGATGGCCTCGGTACCCGGGTCGAGGCTGGAGGTGGCCTCGTCGAGGACCAGGACCGAGGGGTCGACCAGGGCGGCCCGGGCCAGGGAGACCAACTGCCGTTCACCGGCGGAGAGGCGGGCCCCGCGTTCCCCCACCTCGGTGTCGAGGGGGTCACCGGAGTCCCGGGCGTCGGTCCTCTCCGCGAACCGGGCCATGGCCCCGATGCGGTTCACGGCGTCGACGATCTCGGCGTCGGTGGATCCCGAGCGGGCCAGGCGGATGTTCTCGCGGATGGTGCCGTCGAAGAGGTATCCCTCCTGGGGCACCACCACGATCCGGTGCCGCAGCGACCGCCTTGAGGCATCGCGCAGGTCGACCCCGCCGAAGGAGATGGTGCCCTCGGTCGGGTCGTAGAGACGGGCCATCAGCTTGGCCAGGGTGGACTTGCCGGCCCCGGTGGGCCCCACCAGGGCCAGCCTCTCGTTGGGCGCCACGGACAGGGACACGTCGGAGAGGACCGGATCCCCACCGCCGTAGGAGAAGGAGACGTGGTCGACCACCAGCTCCCCCGAGGCGGGCAGTTCGCGGGGCCGTTCTGGTTCGTCCACCTCCACCGGCGTGTCCAGCAGTTCGTACAGCTTGTGCAGCCCGGCGGCGGCGGACTGCACCATGTTGAAGAGCTGACTGAGCTGCTGGATGGGCTCGAACAGGTTCTGCAGCAGCAGTATGTAGGCCACCACGGTGCCCAGCGAGGCCCGTCCGGTGTGGACGAAGTACCCACCGACACCAACCGCCAGGGCGGTGGTGACGACCCCGGCCAGATCCACCACCGGCAGGTACCAGGCGGCCACGATCGTGGATCTCATGTGGGCGTCGAACAACTTGCGGTTGGTCTCGTGGAAGCTACGGGCCTCCACGTCGGTGCGGTCGAAGGCCTGGATCTCCTTGACCCCCGCCAGGCCCTCCTGGAGGCGGGACAGGGTGGCCGCTATGCCGTCCCGGACCGCCAGGTAGGCGTCGTTGGAGGCCTGTTTGAACCAACGGCTGGCCACCACCAGGATCGGCACCGACACCAGGCAGACCACGAAGAGCTGCCAGGACATGATCACCAGCACCAGGGACACCCCCACCAGCATGAGGATGTTGTTGACGAACATCCTCAGCCCGAACTGGACCAGCTCCGACAACGAGTCGATGTCCGATGTCATGCGACTGACGATGACCCCTGCCTTCTCCCGGTCGTAAAAGGGCATGGACAGGTCCAGCAGATGCCCGAAC
>JALSTE010000580.1 GCA_026983855.1 Acidimicrobiia bacterium | reverse complement strand
CGGAGATGGTGGACACGTGGGTCCGGGTCTTGTCCCGGGCCAGGGCCTCGTTGAAGACCCTGACCACCTCATCGCGATTGGCCTTGATCTCCATGTCGACGAAGTCGATCACGATGATGCCTCCGATGTCGCGCAGCCGGAGCTGCTTGGCGATCTCCTCGGCGGCCTCGAGATTGTTGCGGAACACGGTCTCCTCGAGGTTCGACTTCCCGACGTTCTTGCCGGTGTTCACGTCGATGACCGTCAGGGCCTCGGTGTGCTCGATGATCAACGACCCCCCCGAGGGCAGCCAGACCTTGCGGTCCAGGGCCTTGAGAAGTTGCTCCTGCACGTGGAACCGCTCGAACAGCGGGAGGGCCTCCCGGGAGCGGTCGTAGAACTCGATCCGATCGGCGAGGGCCGGGGTGATGGTCTCCATGTACCCCTTCACCTGCTCGTAGAGGGCCCGATCGTCGATGACGACGCCGCGGTAGTCACGGGTGAACTCCTCGCGGATCACCCTCACCGCCAGCTCCGGCTCCCGGAACAGCAGCGAGGGGGCCTTGGCCTTGGCCGCCAGGGCCTTTATCTGCTCCCACTGCTCGTTCAGCCGAAGGACATCGCGCTCGATCTCCTCGGCGGTGACGTCCTCCGCCGCCGTTCTGACGATGAGGCCGTGACCCTCGGGACGGACCCGGTCGAGGATCTTTCGGAGGCGCTTACGCTCCTTGTCGGGGAGGCGCTTGGAGATCCCGTAGGTGTCGCTGTTGGGAACCAGGACCACGAAGCGCCCCGGCAGGGAGACCTCGGTGGTGAGTCGGGCCCCCTTGTGGGCGATGGGGTTCTTGGTCACCTGGCACAGGATCGACTGCCGGGCCCTGAGCAGTTGCTCGATGCGGGGCCCACCCCGGTTGGATCGGCGCCGCCCCCCCTTGCGGCCCTTGGCCGACTTACCGCCCTTCTTGGAGGACTTGTCACCGGCATCGTCGATGTCCTCGGTCTCGAAACCCACGTCACCGCGGTAGAGCACCGCGTTCTTCGGGGTTCCGATGTCGACGAAGGCGGCCTCCATCCCGGGCAGTACGTTCTGGACCTTGCCCAGATAGATGTTCCCGTGTATCTGACCCACGTCGTCTGAGGGGCGGGACACGTAGTACTCGATGAGACTGCGGCCCTCGAGGATGGCTATGTGGGTCTGACCCTCACGGACCTCCACCGCCATCTGATACCGACCCACCGGCCGACCCTTGCGCTGCTTGCCCCGTCGCCGCTTCATGTCGGCGTCGTCGAGTTCGACCGGTCGATCGGAGATCGTGGCCTGCACCGGACTGACCTCGGATCCCTTGCGACCCGACCGGCCCGCCTGTCCGTTGCGTCCCCCCTTGCGACCACCGTTCTTCTGGGCCGGGGGCTTGGACCTGGACTGGCCGGCGCCACCGTTGCCCTGACCCTGGGGAGCGGCACCATTGTGGTTCTCGGACTTGGCCTTGCCCCGACCTCGTCCACCACGACGTCGACGGCGCTTGGCCTCACCCTGACCCTCGGTGGGTTCGGTGGTCGTCTCCTTGGCCCCGGCCGGGGCGGGTCGGGTGTCGCCGATGCGGGGCTTGGACACCGCGGGTGGGGGCGGGGGCGGCGGGATCTCCGAGGCCGTTGGGGACGCGGGGGTGGTGGAGGGTGAACCCCCCGCCGGGCGTCGGGTGCGACGACGGGCCGGAGTCGATCCACCACCTACGGCTTCGTCGGCCCCGCCGGCGCCGGGGGCCGAGGGCCCCGTCTCGCGGCGCGCGGAAGCCGGGGCCGATCCAGCCGACCCGGCCACACGACGGGTGCGACGACGGCCCGGGGTGGAGGTTGCCGACGCGGCCGGGGACTCCGGAGAGGCCGGGGGAGACTCAGATGAATTCCCATCAGTCCCGGTCGGACCCGGGGTGGCGCCGGTCGCCCTGCGACGACGGCGGACCGGGGTGGACGCCGTCGATGCGGCCTCCTCGGCCCCGCGCCGGGCACCCGCGGTCTCGGCGGGGATGTCGCGATCTGAACCGGGGGCGGTCGTCCCCTCGGCCCGGAGCCCCGATTCGGGGGTGGTCGTCCCCGGGGACTTGGCTCCCCCGGAGTCCTGGGCCTCTGGAGGCCGGCGGGAGCGCCCGCCGCGGGAGCCGCGCCGGCGCCGTCGTGTCGTTCCCCTGGCTCCGGCTTCGGAGCTATCTGCTGCCCTGCTGTCCCCGCTGGTGTCTGGGGCGGAGGTATCGGGGGCGACCTCGCTGTCGGTGTGAGGTTCGCTCATTTGGGTGTTCCCTTCTCATGACGCACGCCTCTGGGCGCGCGGAGCGGGCGTCGCCGGCCCGGGAATGGGTTCCCTGGGCGCGCCGTCCTGCTCTATCCACTGGTGTGTACGCGTAACCGGCCCCAACTCGTGGTCGGGGGCCAGGTACGCCATCAATTCCGAGGGGCGAACGAGACGGGGTTTGGCGGCCAGATCGGCCTCCAGTTCCACCCCTGTTTCTCCCTCACCCTTCACGGCCAGCGAGAGAACCGCCGGACGGATGTCCTCGGTCGTCTCGCGGCCCTTACGCTGACGGGTCACCATCAGCCTGTCGGCGGCCAGAACGTCGGCAACAGCTCCACGAGCCTCGATGTCACCAAGTTCCCTGATCTCGAACCGCCATGTGCAGATGACCACTTCTTCCTGAAGCGAACCGGGTCGGCCCTCGATCATCTCGATCGCCTGGACGTTCATGCCCACGGGTAGGGCCCGACTCAGCTGCTCCCTCATTTGTATCAGGTCGATCGACGTTTCCGACGCGACCCCGGTACCCGACACGGCACCGTCGGCCCCCACCACCGACTCATCCATCGCGATGTCCAGGTACTCACCATCGGAGGCGTAGCCGGTGGGCAGGGCCAGACCGAAGCTGATCCGCGGTCTGGGGGTGAAACCCTCGGTGTAGGCGACCGGTAGTCCCACCTTGCGGATCGCCCTCTCCCAGATGCGGGCCATGTCCCGGTGGCTGGTGAACCTGATCTTGCCGTGCTTGTCGAACCTCACCCGGAACCGGATCACCGGAACCCACCCTCGGGTCGGCCGATCGACACGGGCACCGCCCCCACACCGGGGATTCCCTGGCCCGTTCCCTGGCTGCCACCCGCGGGGGGAACCGGGGAGGCCACGATGTGCTCGATCCCGAACTCGGTGCAGGCCCCGCAGTCGTAGCACGGTGTCCAACGGCAGTCGGGCACCCCGAAGCCGGCCAGGGCGTCGGTCCAGTCCTGCCACAGAAAGTCCCGGTGCAGGCCGGCCCCGATGTGATCCCACGGCAGGACCTCGGTCTCCTCACGGTGACGGGTGACGTACCAGTCGATCGAGAGCCCCTCGGCCTCCATGGCATCCCGCCAGAGACGGATGTCGAAGTGCTCGCTCCACTCCTGGAACACACCACCGGCCCGCCAGACCCGTTCGATGACCCGGCCCAGCCGACGGTCGCCCCGGCTGGTGATCCCCTCGGCCAGACTGGCGTGGGGGTCGTGCCACTTGACCTTGACCCTCTTCTCACCCCGGACCACGTTTCGCACCAGGTTGATCTTGCGCTGGAGCTCCTCCGGACCGTTCTGGCCGAACCACTGGAACGGGGTGTGGGCCTTGGGCACGAATCCCCCCAGGGACACCGTCACCGACGCCTTGCGGGTGTGCTCTAGGCCGATCTCCACCACCCGGCGGGCCAGCTCGGCGATCCCCTCGGTGTCATCATCCATCTCCGAGGGCAGGCCGGTGAGGAAGTAGAGCTTCATCCGGCTCCAACCCGAGGCGTAGGCCGACTCCACCGTCGCCAGCAGATCCTCCTCGGTGATCATCTTGTTGATGATCTGGCGCATGCGCCAGGTCCCGGCCTCGGGGGCGAAGGTCAGGCCCGTGCGCCGGGCCGAGCCGATCTTGGCTGCCAGGCCCACGGTGAAGGCGTCCACCCTCAGGCTGGGAAGCGAGATCGTGACCCGCCCGCAGTTGAGGGGATCGTCGATGGTGCCGCTGACGACATCCTCGATCCCGCTGAAGTCGGCGGTGGACAGTGACGTCAGGGCCACCTCGTCGTAACCGGTGCGGGCCAGGCCCTCCCCGACCATGGTCCGGACCTGTTCGAGGGGGCGTTCCCTCACCGGGCGGGTGATCATCCCCGCCTGGCAGAAGCGACAGCCCCGGGTGCAGCCGCGGAACACCTCGACGTTGAGGCGGTCGTGGACCACCTCGGTCATGGGAACGAGCTGATTGCGGGGATAGGGCCAGTCGGCGAGATCGGCCACCGTCCTCTTCTCCACCACCTCGGGTATCTCCGAGTGCCGGGGGTGGACGCCGACCAGGTCGGGGCCGTCGTACTCGACCTCGTACATGGCGGGTACGTAGACGCCCGGCACGACCGCCAACTGCCGGAGCATCTCGCGGCGGGATCCGGCCGGTCGACCGACCCTCAGCCACTCCCCCACCACCTCGGTGATCTCGGCCACGACCTCCTCTCCGTCACCGATGACGAAGAAGTCGATGAAATCGGCCATGGGTTCGGGATTGAACACCGCGTGTCCCCCGGCGCCCACCACTGGATGTCTCTCGTCCCGGTCCCGGCCGCGGAGGGGAACCCCGGCCAGATCCAGGCACTCGAGGACGTTGGTGTAGACGAGTTCCGACGAGAGGTTGAACGCCACGATGTCGAAGGCCGAGGCCGGGAGATGGTTGTCCACGGAGAACAGCGGCAGGCCGACCCGCCTCATCTCGGCGATGAGGTCGGTCCAGGGGAGGTAGGTCCTCTCGGCCAGGGCGTCGTCCCGCTCGTTGAGGATCTCGTAGAGGATCTGCAGCCCCTGGTTGGGCAGGCCCACCTCGTAGGTGTCGGGGTAGGCCAGCAGCCACGCCACCTTGTCGGGGGCGTGAACGGGTTGCTGGGCCCCGTCCTCGCACCCGATGTAGCGGGCCGGCTTCTGAACCCGGGGCAGCAGGGGTTCGAGGCGGCTCCACAGTGAGTTCATCGTGGTGACATGCTACCGGCGGTCGGCCGATCCGGGTCCGCCGGGGCCGGGCCTCCCGAATCGCCGCCGGGTGTCGAACTCAATCCCGGGCGAAACGCCGGGACCTCACGTTGACCACCAGACCCACCGCGGCGAAGGCGGTGATGATCGACGACCCGCCGTGGCTCATGAACGGCAGGGGGATACCGGTGATGGGCATGATGCCCATGGTCATCCCCAGATTCTCAAATGTCTGGAACAGGAACATCGACAGCACCCCCACCACGACGAGGGTTCCGAACAGCTCGCCGGCCAGACGGGCCGCCGCCAACATCCTGGACATCAGGAACAGGTAGGCCAGGAGCAGGGGCAGGGATCCGAACAGGAACCCCAGCTCCTCCCCCACCGCGGTGAAGATGAAGTCCGTCTCCTGTTCGGGGACCAGATTCAGGTTGGTCTGGGTGCCCTTCAGCCACCCCTGGCCGGTCAACCCCCCCGAGCCCAGGGCGATCTGGCTCTGGTTGAGGTTGTAGTTGGCCTGACCCTGGTTCGAGGACTGGTCCAGGAAGGCCGTGAGCCGCTCCTGTTGGCGCTCACCCAGCAGGTCCCGGCCCACCAGGCGACTGGAGTTGAACACCAGCAGCACCACCAGGGCCCCGATGATCGTCAACACCACGATGTGGCTGACCCGGGCCCCGGCCACCAGGAGCATCCCCATGACGATGGCGGCGTAGATGAGCATGGTCCCGATGTCGTTCTCGAGGAAGATGAGAACCATGGGTACGGCCGCCAGCATCAGGGAGTTGAACAGGGCCGGGAGGTCCATCTCCCCCTCGGAACGGGAGGCGTAGGCGGCCAGGGCCACGATCAGGGCGAACTTGCCCAGCTCCGCCGGCTGGAGCTGGAACCCAGGGAGCTGGAACCAGGCCCTGGCCCCCTGGACCTCGCGCCCGAACACCAGCACCGCGGCCAGCGAGATCAACAACCCCAGGTAGATCTGCCGGTGGAACTCACCCAGCACCCGGTAGTCCAGGAGGGCGGTGAGGACCATCACCCCGACCCCGATGACCACGAAAATGGCCTGACGCCGGGCGAAGAACAGTACGTCGCCACCGTTGAACTCGAGCAGACGCCAGGTGGCGCTGTAGTTCATGAACACCCCGAGCACCGACACGGCGACGGCCACCAGGGGGAGGGTCCAGTCGACGTAGCGGAGGGGACTGTGCAGGGTTCTGCGGGGAGCGGAGGTGTGCAGCACGGGCCCTAGCCTCCCGATCCCGCTGGGGAAGGGGCCGGCTCCCCGTCGCTGGGGGTGCCGATGACGGGCAGGGGGGTTCCGTAGGGACAACCCTCGGGCACGAACACCTCGGCCCCCCCGTGGAGGAGCGTACGGGGGATCTCCGGACAGGTGGCGGTGACCGGTTGGGGGGTCTCGAGGGGCAGGTCCTCGGGCTCGGCCCAGTTCTGCTCCAGGCGGCGCAGGGCGTCGAAGATGTTGCGGACCACGGGAGCGGCGGCGTCGCCGCCGAATCCGGCCTCCTCCATGATCACCGTGACCGCGTACCGTGGGTCGTTGGTGGGTCCGTACCCCACGAAAAGGGCCGTGTCCTCCTTGGGGCGGGCCAGGGCCTTGTTGATGCCCTCCGCCTGGGCGGTTCCGGTCTTGCCCGAGATCGGATACGCGGCGTTGTCCCACAGCTCGAAGGCCCCCGAGGCCGTACCCCGGGCCACGCCGTAGGCGGTGCGGCGAACCCTGGTCACCCCCGCCAGGCCCTCGTTGATCACATCCCGGGGGATGTCGCTGAAATCCAGCACGTCGGTGATCCGGGGACCGAAGTCGGTGACGATCTCGGGTTCGGCGTCCTCACGGGTCTGGACCCGGTCGACGATGTTGGGGGCGAAGCGGGTGCCCCCGTTGGCCCAGGTGGCGTAGGCGTTGGTCAACTGGAGCGGGGTCATGGTCAGGAAACCCTGACCGATGGCGAGGTTGATGTTGTCACCGGGCACCCAGGTGACGACGTTGTCCTCGGTGAGGTATACGTCGGGACGGGACTCGAACAGGACCCTCTTGACCTCGTCGTCGGGAACCCGGCCCGACTTCTCGAAGGGGAGTTGGATCCCGGTGTCGCTTCCGAATCCGAACTGGCGGGCCGTGTCCTGGATCGCCCACTGGTTCTCACCGGGAAGGGCCCAGATCTTGTAGCCGGTGGAGTAGAAGTAGGCGTCGGAGGAGCGGCTGATGGCCGTGGAGAGGTCCATCGGCCCCATGATCGCCTTGCCGGCGTTGTTGAAGCGGCAGCCGGTGCCGCAGTCACCGGGCACGTCGAAGTAGCCGACGTCCTCGTAGCGGCCCCGGGGGCTGATGACCCCGGCCCGGGAGCCGGCTATGGCGGTCACCAACTTGAAGGTCGAGCCGGCCGGGTACAGGCCCTGAATGGCCCGGTTGTTCAGCCTCCCCGGCGAGAACGGATCGTTGAACGTGAGGTCGTAGAGGTCACTGCTCAGTCCGTCGACCAGCCAGTTGGGGTCGAAGGTGGGATAGGACGCCATGGCCAGTATCTGACCGTTCCGCACGTCCTCGACCACCGCCGCCCCGGCGTAGGCCGGGAAGAACAGGTCACTGTCCGGTGAGATCTTCTGGCGGGCGTCCCGCAGACCCAGGGCCAGGTAGGCCTCCACCGCCTGCTGAAGTTCGATGTCGATGGTGAGCACCACGTCGTAGCCGTTCTGGGGCGGCTCCTCCCCCAGGATCCGCAGCACCCGGTTCTGACGGTCCACCTCGACCTTGCGCACCCCCGGACGTCCCCTGAGTTCCTCCTCGAAGAGGTCCTCGATCCCGGCCCGGCCCACCCGGTCGTTGAGGGTGTAGCCCTGACCCCGATGGGCTTCGAGGAACCCCTCGGGCATGGCCCCCACGTAGCCGACGACGTGGGCGGCGAAGGCCTTCTGCGGGTAGACCCGTCGGGGCTCGAAGGAGGCCTTGACGCCGGGAAGGGCCCTCTCGGCTATGAGTTCGAGGGTGTTCTCGTCCAGCCCGGCGGCCACCGTCCGGGGGGCAAAGGGGTCGGCAGCGGGGTCGTCGAGACGTGCGGCCATGAGATCACGGGACTCCCCGGTGAGGAGCTCCAGCTCGTCGAGCACCCGATCCCGTTCGGCCCCGACCTGGGTGGGGTCGACGGTCACCACACCCACGAACTCGTTGTCGGCCAGGACCACACCGTTACGGTCCAGTATCCGCCCCCGGATCGGGGGGATGCTGATCAACCGCACCCGGTTGGTGGCCGCCTGCACCTGGTACTCGTCGGTGGCCAGGACCTGCAGATACCAGATCCGGGCGAACAGGGCCGAGAACAGGGCCACCACGACAACGCCCAGGAAGGCGAGTCGGACCCCGGTGGATCCCCCCTGGGTCATGGTCGCGGTCGGGGTGAGGGAGGCACCCGACCATCCCGTAACGGACTGAGGGCCGCCATCACCGTGATGGCTCCCAGGGAAGACGGTCCAGTCCGAAGGACCAGGCCAGGGCCCGGATCGCCAACGGGGACAGGATCACCCCACCCACCGACACCGTGATCAGAATCGGAATCAGGTCGACCTCACCGAGGAACTCCTGGCCGAGCAACCGTCCGATGACCACGAAGAGCACCGTTCCGGTGGCCAGGGACAGCATCACCGTGAACATCCGGATGAGACGGCCGCCCTCCACGAACCGCCCGTACACCGAACCGACCGTGAATCCCATCAGACACCCGACGAGGGTCCAGAGGCCGAACGGTGTGGCCACGATCAGGTCTGTTCCCACACCGGCCATGAACCCCACCACCAGACCCCGGTCCGGACCGGCGATCAGACCCGACACCACGGCCATGAGCAGCATCACGTCGACCACGTGGCCCCCAACCGCCAGATGGGGCACCACCGCGGTCTGGACCACCAGGGCCCCCACCAGGACCAGGGCGGTGCGGGACCTGACCCCGACTAGCACCGCGACCTCCGACCCGGGAGGTCGGGCGCCAGGTACCGGGACCAGGAGGACCCCGAACCCGTAGTGATCACCATGTCGACCTCCCCCCGGGAGGGGTCCGAAAAGGGCGTCACCCTCAGCGGGGCTGTGAAACCCACCGCGATCACCACACCGCCGAACCCAGATCCGGATCCGCGGACCGGTGGGGGACCCACGGGGTCGGGCCCCCGTTCTCGACAGCGATATCGGACACGCCCCAGAGCTTGCCCCATACCGGGAGGGATGGGGTCGCGGCCGCCGCCTCGGAAGTCGTGCTGCCCTCCGGCCTCGACACGGGGGGTCCGGTCGTGGAGGTGGTACCGGTCGTGCCCTAGGACCCGCTGACGGGAGGGGGGGA
>JALSTE010000579.1 GCA_026983855.1 Acidimicrobiia bacterium | reverse complement strand
CGAGGAGACGAACTTGATCTTGGGATCCCAGTCGCTCTGATCGATGGCCACCATGGCCTGGGGGCAGAACTTCGAGGTGGAACCCAGCACGAAGGCGTCGGCCCCCGAGGCGGCCATGGTCGTCATCTCACTGGTGATGTCAGGGGCGCCCGGCTCGTGCACCTCGGAGGCCACCAGGTCGATGAGGCCGTCCGCCGCGCACTTCTCGATGGCCGGGCGGTAGGCCAGACCGAAGTCGTTGTTCATGAACAGGGCGGCGACGGTGGCGCCCTCACCCAGCTCGTCCACGATGTTCTGACACCAGATCCCGGCTTCGGTGGTGTAGTTCAGCAGACCACCGATCACCCACGGCCAGTTCTGCGGATCACCGAACTGGGGCAGACCCGAAAGGGTGTAGAGCTGGGGTACGCAGGCCTCATTGAGGATGGGACGCACCGCCAGGTTGTTGGGCGAACCCAGGACGGAGACGGCGAACACGTTCTCCGAACCCAGGAACTCCTCCACGTTGGCGATCGACTGGGCCGAGTCGTAGGCGTCGTCCTTGTCGATCAGCACCAGCTTCTTGCCGTCCACGGGATCATTGGCGTTGACCCAGTCGAAGTAGGCCCGGGCCCCGTCGGCCATGGCCCCGAAGGAGGCCAGGGAGCCCGAGCGGGGCAGGGTGAACGCCACCCGGATCTCGTCGTCGGTGATACCACCGTAGGGATCCCAGTCCTCGGAGCACTGGCTGAGGTCAACGGAGGTATCGGCCCCCAGATCGACCACCCCGTCGTAGGTGGGGGCCTCCATGGCCTCCGAGGTGGAGGGAGCCTCGGTGGTCTCCGTGCCCCCCGAGCCCGCCGCCGTGGTGGTCGTGGCCGCCTCGGTGGTGGCGGTGGTCCCCTCGGTGGACGCCGATTCCCCGGTGCCACCGCTGTCGCCGCAAGCGGCGGCCAGCAGAGCCAGGGCCAGCAGCAACGCCGCCCCCCTGGTCCATCGTTTCCTGATCATGGGTTGTTCCTCCATCCCCCTGCCGGGGTGTTCCGGCCAGTCAACTCCGGGAGACCATAATCCATGGCCGACCCCGATTGAAACCAAGACGCCCGGAACGACCACGGCAGTGGCCACAACCCCTCCCCCCGGAAACGCCACCCACCGAAACCGAAAGGCCCGGGACCGACCACGGCAGTGGCCACAACCCCTCCCCCGGGAACGCCACCCACCGAAACCAAAAGGCCCGGGACCTCGGTCCCGGGCCTTCGGATCAGCTTTCCGGTTCGGGGCGTCGAGGACACCCCTCGGGGGTCAGCCCTGGAAGTGACCCAGGCTGCCCTCGAGGTCGATGAGATCCGACACCGGCTTGAGGGTGCCGTTGCCGTCCGCATCCAGCTCATACTGCTCGACCCGGCCACCCTCGATGACGTAGGCGTCATTGGCCCCGTCGGTCTTGCTGACCATGCCGTTCAGGTAGAACGGACTCTCGGTGTCCATGTTCCACACCGCGGTCTGGAAGTTCACCCGGTTCAGGCCCCCGGGCATCTCGGTCGCCTTGCGCATGGCATCCACCCACAACCAGGCGAACTGCAACCCGAACGAGGCGGTCCCGGCGAAGGGATCCAGGCCGGCGTCCTCCAGGACCTTGATGCCGAACTGGACACCCTCGTCGTTCTCGTAGGCGGGATCGGAGAAGGCCTTGGCGACCGACACCACCCTGATACCCACACCGGCGGGATCCACCGGCTTGAAGAACGCGGCCAGGTTCGAGCACGTCGAGGAGACGAACTTGACCTTGGGATCCCAGTCGCTCTGATCTATGGCCACCATGGCCTGGGGGCAGAACTTCGAGGTGGAACCCAGCACGAAGGCGTCGGCCCCCGAGGCGGCCATCGTCGTCATCTCACTGGTGATGTCAGGGGCGCCCGGCTCGTGCACCTCGGAGGCCACCAGGTCGATGAGGCCGTCCGCCGCGCACTTCTCGATGGCCGGGCGGTAGGCCAGACCGAAGTCGTT
>JALSTE010000578.1 GCA_026983855.1 Acidimicrobiia bacterium | reverse complement strand
GCCTCACGGTCGGTCCCGACACCGTCATCCCCACCATTGACGGCTCCCCCGGGGTTCCCCTACCGATAGAGGCTCGCACCAAGGTGGGAGATCGGGAGGGATCGGGTCCCCTCAGGGGCGCCAGGCGGATCCTGGTGCTGGGAGATCGGATCCTCCGTCTCGGAAGCCTGGTCGTGGACTCGCCCGTGATCTGGCCCGGGAGCTTCACCGCCAGCCCGGTCGTCACCCTCAAGCCCGGCGACCCTACTGAGCGGGGACCGGTGGTCTCGTGTCGCTCCGACGAACCCTGTCTCCTCCTGTCGCTGCCACCCGACCCCGTGGGCACCTACGTCGACGCCAACGATCCCGACCGGTACCCGAATCCCCTGGCCTCGATTCGGATCACGGCGGACCGGATCGAGTTCATCCCCGATGACGGGGGAACGATCACGGCCCCGGCGGACCCTCGGGACTGGTCCACGGCCTGCGGGATTGCGGAGTCCCCCCTCTGGGATGTTCCGGCCGAACTGCTCCCGACGCTCGACGACCCGGTCCTGGTGTGGGCCCCCTGTCCGACGGATCCGGGAGCGGCCATCCGTCTCGTCATCATGGAACGAGGGGCCATCCCCATCCTCGCCCTGACCGAAGACGGATCCAGTTGGTGCGAACAGGGCCCACGATGCCTCTGGTTCGCCCCCGTCTGAGCCACCGAACCCCCGATCATCGCTCCCCGAACGGGCCGGTGTCAGCGGACCTGACCCGATTCACCGAACCTCCCCCACCCACGGGCGGGGACCGCGCCACCTACCCCGGCGCCGCCCCGGGCACGACCAGAACGTATCCTCCGGCCAGCACCTCTCCGGCTCCGAGTTCGGAGTCCTCCCCTCGGGGCGATGGCCGGAGCACGATCTTCTCCCCACCCGGCCCGTCAGGGCCACCCGTCGCCCAGGTGACGCCATCGAGTAGGAACCTCCACGTGGGCAGACACTCCCCGGCAGCTTCACCGGATGGCTGGCGAGTGATCGTGGCACACAACCGGGAACCGTCGGAGGAGACGCTGAGGAGCACCGTGTGTCCGTCGTCCACCTCCAGCCGCCGTCGGTATGGCCAACGTCCCTCCCCACTCGGTCGCAGGGGCTCCGTAGCGATCAAGAAGGGCAGTTCATCGGTCTCCGTCCACGGTGGGTCCAGTTCCAGGTCGACGCCGACCCCGCCGAGGGCCCATCCGGAGACGCCCAGCACGGCGCCGTCGAGGTCACGGGCCACGAGAAGCAACGATCCGACGTCTGCGGGGGTGACCGACCCGGGTACGGTCCAGTGCCCGTCCGGGTCGGACTCCCGCCCACCGAACACGGTGTCGGACCCCACCGGCCGGTGGTAGAGCTCGATGGTCGAGACCCTGTTGTCCAGACCACCCCTCCCGACGGAGAAACCCGACCGGCGGTCGAGATACAGGTCGCCCCACGGCACCCGCAGCTCATTGCCCCGGGCCAAGGTGGAGAGTTCCTCCAGGGCCCAGCCCCCCGACTCCCTCTCCGCCGCCCGAGCCATTACCACCGACGCGCCGTCGATCCGCTCGAAGCTCAAGAACACCCCCACCTCCTGACGGTCCGCCCTCCAGGTCCACCCCTCCCCGAGCACCTGATCCGCGAATGCCCCGGCCAGTTCCCCGGGTGAGGCGAGGACGGTTCCATCGTCGGGCCAGATGCTCGGTCCCGTTCCCAGGGCGGCAATGCCGGTTCCGCCCGCCGCCCGCCGCCCGGGATCCCCGCCCGGTCCCGGCAGGGCCGCCAGAGTGACCAGGGCCACCGTGCCCAGGAACAACAGCACCGCCATTCCCAGAGCCGCCCGGTGGCGTCGCCGCCTCTCGGCCGCCCGCGCCACCACCCTCGCCAATGGTGGGGTCTCGGCGGTGGCCGTCGCCCTCAGCTCACAACCCAATTCCTCCAGTCGATTCACGATCGTGCCTCCAGACCGATGCTCTCCTCGCCCAACTTCGACCGCAGCCTG
>JALSTE010000577.1 GCA_026983855.1 Acidimicrobiia bacterium | reverse complement strand
GTAGCGGCGGCCCCGGTCGGCGAAGGAGGCCTGGAGGGCCCAGAAGTGCAGATCGGGGACCGAGGGGGGAATCGTGATCTCGAGGGTCACCTCCACCGCCACGATGGGGATGTCGGGCGTCCGCCACGAGGCGTGCATCGAGGAGGCTCCGTTGGACGATGCGGGCCGTCCGGTCTCGCGGCGGTGGGGTGTCGGGCTCCTCCCACGGGACAGGAACAGGTCCCCCAGCCGACCCAGGACGCTCACCGGGCCAACCAGACCGCGAGGGATCTACGGTAGGCGGAGTCGAAGACCTCGTAGGCCTCACGTAACCGGCCGGCGGGCCAGCCGGGTGGCTGAAGCTGAACCGGCAGCACGGGGTCGGTCACCAGGTGGCGGAGCACGGCGGCGGAGGTCTCGAATCCCGATCTGAGGACGTTGGCCTCGCCCATGAGGGCTTCGGTGAGTTCCACCAACTCCGCCGTAAGGGTCCTGGCGTCCCCGGCCCAGGTGTCGAGGTCCCACAGTTCGGACGCCAGCGAGGTGGCGTCGGTGCCGGAACCGGGTCGGCTCGTGAACCGGTGGACCGATCGGGTCACCTCGGGGCGGTTCCACCCCTCGCGGTCGGGGGCGAGATTGGCGGGACGCAGCCACACCCCCTCCCGCAGTTCGGCCAGGCCCAGGCGGCCCATGGTCGTGCGGAAGGCGGTGCGCAGCTCCGGACTCCGGGCCGGGCCGGTCACCACCGCCGTCTCCCAGTCACCGTCCCATTCGACGAGAGGCGGATTCCTCCCCACCGAGAGCCTCCTCTGGCGGGACGCCAACTCGGGACCGAGACGGTAGTGCCCCTCGCCGGACTCGAGTTCCCCCGCCACCGCCATCCGGGACAGGGCCACCCGAACCGTGCCCTCCGATATCCCGAAGATCTCCCCGACCCGCACGAGTGAGCGGGCCGGCATCGAGGGCGGCTCGGTTCCCAGCAGGGTCGAGGCGATCACGCTACGGGCCGTCAGCGGCCTCCTGTCGATCGCCATCGGGGTCTCCTGGCTCGGACCCGGGCGGGATCAGGGGCGCACCATGGCCCGCCAGAGGGTCCGGTAGTTCGGGTAGATCATGGCGGGATCAATGTAGCCGTCCTCCACCAGGGTCCGGTGGAGTTCGGGCAGGGCCCGAAACGGGATGCCGGAGTCGACATGGTGGGCCAGGTGGAATCCGGTGTTGTAGGGCACGATGAACAGCCGGGGCAGGAAACCCTGGCGAACGTGGTGCGAGGAGCGTCGCTTGTCGGGGGAGCGGGCCAGGCCCCCGTGCTCGGCCAGGGCCCGGAGCCGGTTGGCGACCCGCCAGTAGGTCATGTAGGGGAAAAGCCACAGGAAGACCCACAATTCGGGTCTACCGATCAGGGTGAAGGCCCCCAGGACCACGAGCTGACCGGCCAGGGTTCGCAGACCGTACTTGAGGGTGGAAACTCGGCGAAACGATCGGAAGAAGCCGCGGAAGTTCTTGTAGCCCGACACGAAGAACGCGTCCCGGGCCAACTTGCGGGCCAGGGAGCGACGACTGATCGGATAGAAGGCGTACAGCAGCAGGTCCGGTTCCCGGGGGCCGAACTCGTCGCGGTGGTGGGATGCGTGGGCGATGCGGTAGGCGGGGCTGCCCGAGCCGAAGGGCAGCCATCCGAACACCCCCTGACCGATCCAGTCGTTCACCCGGCGATTGCTGAACAGCAGCCGGTGGGCTCCCTCGTGGTGGAGGATCGCCCACCGGGGGAACACCGTACCCATGGCCACGAAGGCCACGATCCAGCCCAGGGGATGGTCGACGGTTATGGCCGCCCAGACGATGGCCACCGGGTAGAGAAGGGCGAGAAGCACCGTGAGGGCGTTGCGGGCGTCGGGGATACGGCGGAGATGGTCGCGGTACTCGCGCCGGGGGCGTCCGTCGGGCCGCAGTCGCTCCGACCCGGCAAAGTCGGGGAACAGATCGTCGCCGGGGGTGAGGCCCCCGGTGATTG
>JALSTE010000576.1 GCA_026983855.1 Acidimicrobiia bacterium | reverse complement strand
TGGGACCACGGGATCGACCTGGCCGACAAGAGGGTGGCGGTGATCGGAACGGGGGCCAGTGCCGCCCAGTTCGTGCCCGAGATCGCCGACATCGCCGGGTCACTGACCGTCTTCCAGCGCACACCCCCGTGGTTGATCCCCACCCCCGAGTACCACGCGGAGGTACCGGCAGGTCTGAGCCTGCTCTTCCGGAGACTTCCCCTGTACTCCCAGTGGCACCGGTTCTGGCTGTTCTGGCGTAACGCCGAGGGAATCCTGGACGCGGTCCGGGTGGACCCCGACTGGGACGGCCGACCTGACGCGGTCGGGGAGTTGAACGACCTGACCCGCCAGCTCCTCACCGAGTACATCGTCTCCCAGACCGGCGACGACACCGAGCTGGCATCGAAGCTGATCCCCCACTATCCACCCGGGGCCAAGCGTCTGCTCCGGGACAACGGGATCTGGATATCCACCCTCCGTCGGGACGACGTGCACCTCGAGACCACCCCCATCGCCCGGATCACGCCCCGGGGGGTGGAGACGACCGACGGGGTCGAGCATCCCGCCGACGTGATCATCTACGGCACCGGATTCCGGGCCTCGGATTTCCTGACCCCCATGCAGGTCGTGGGACGGGGAGGGGTCGAGCTGCACGACCGCTGGCAGGGTGACGCCCGGGCCCATCTGGGAATGACCGTGCCCGGGTTCCCGAATCTCTTCCTCCTCTACGGGCCGAACACCAACATCGTGGTGAACGGCTCGATCATCTACTTCAGTGAGTGCGAGACCGGCTACATCCTCGATGCCCTGCGACTCATGGCGGAAAAGGGAATAGGCGCCATCGACTGCCGCCCCGAGGTCCACGACGCGTACAACCGGCTCATCGACGAGGGCAACCTGAAGATGGCCTGGGGGGTGTCCGACGTGAACTCCTGGTACCGGAACCGCCTCGGACGGGTGGCCCAGAACTGGCCCTTCACCCTGCTCGATTTCTGGGAGCGGACCCGCGAGGTGGCCCTGGGGGACTACGAACTGCTCTGAGGGCGGAGATCCGCCAGGTTCTCCAGACAGGCGATCAGGGAGGCGACCTCGGGCGGGTGGTCCCCCCCGGTCCGGGGAGGGCTCCCGAACCAGTTCACCCACACCTCCGCCGCCACCGTGGGCGATATCTCCACCGCGGTCGGCGTGGTCCCCGCCGGTCCCTCGGAGTTGTCGCGGCCGAGCTGACAACGCACCAGTTCAAGAGCGAACCAGGGATACGTCGTGGCCCCGTCCACGGGTCCCAGACCCAGGGGGTCGTAGTTGAGCAGGCAGCGGGCCAGGCCGGCGTCCAACTCGGCCATCGCCCCCCGTTCGCGCCCGATGTGAGCCGACATGCGGGCCCAGAGATCGACGAGCATCCGGGCCGGGCGGGATCCGGCCAGGGGACCACCGGCCAGCAGTTGCGCCACCTGCTCGTAGTACCAGGCGGTACCGCCCATGCCGGCGGTGAACCTCTCCCATCCGGCGGCCTCCCCCATGTCCAGGTCGTTGACGATCGACCGGAGATTGGCGATCTTGTCCGCCGCCGCCACCAGGGCGACCCGCCGGTCATGGCGGGCCAGCTTGTGCAGGTATTCCTCCTTGCGGGGCTTCCAGGCCTGCTTTCCGACCCCCCGGCCCCCGATGTGGTCGCTCAGCGCCGCCACCATCTCCAAGACCTCAATGCCGAATCGGTCGCTGATCTCGGAGGGATCGGTCTCCGTGTCCTCCAGGACGTCGTGGAGGAGCCCCACGACGGCCTGGGTCTCGTCGCCGCCGAACTCCCACACCAGGGCCGAGACCTCCAGAAGGTGACCCAGGTAGGGAACTTCGGAACCCTTGCGATGATCGCCCAGGTGCCACCGGGCGGCACACGCCAGGGCCTCCACGTACCGATCTCCGTATGCCTCGCCGAGGGCGGACACCAAGCTGCTCTCCCGTGTTCTGCCGTGTTCTCCCGAGGCCGTCACCTCGCCTCGCGCGCTTCACGGCCAGGCCCGGGTGGGCCCACCGGATCGCCCGTGCACCCACTATCGCACGTGGGCGCCGGATCGGCACACGGCGTGACCGGGACGGCCCGATGTCCCACGAACGGTGTGCCCCACCGCCCTTTTCGGCCACGCTGGGTGAATCAGGTCGGATTGCCGTAACATCATCGCCGTGCGCGGCGAGGCCCCAGGGCCAGAGAGTGCGATCGTGATCCCGGTTCCCGACACCGGCCCCGTCATCGAGGGCTGGCGGAGACGCCTCGATCCGGAGGGGTATCCCCTCGCGCCCGCTCACATCACCCTGCTGTATCCCTTCCTCGATCCCGACCTCATCGACGACGCGGTCATCGCCGAACTGGGCGAACTCCTGGGCCGGACCACCAAATTCGATTACGACCTCGACCATCTGGACTGGTTCGACGACCGGGTGCTCTACGTGGCCCCCGAGCCGGCGGAGAGGTTCACCGGCCTGACCGCCGACCTCGTCCGCAGATGGCCCGGGTGTCTCCCCTACGGCGGGACCTTCTCCCGGGTGGTTCCCCATCTCACCGTGGGCAAGACACCGTGCGAGATCCCCCTGGAGGAGGCCGCGGCCGACATCGCCCCCGAGCTGCCGATCCACACCCGGGCCGAGGAGGTCTGGCTGATGACCGCCGAGCTGCCGGCGGGTTGGTCGGTCATCGCCAAGTTCCCCCTCGCCGACCAGACGGGAGTCGATGTCCCACCCCGGTGAGAGTGTTCGGTCATGACGAGACGACGGCGGGCACGCAGGACCAGCAACACCAGATCCGGTGACGACCGGGGCTACGGCCGCGGAACCACCAACACCAGATCCGGCAACCGGGCGAGATCCGGGAAGCGGTCGGGCTCCCGGAGGGATCCCCGGGGTGGGGGGCCGACCCATTCCGACTCCTCCACGGTGCTCGATCTGTTCAGCACCGAGCTGGACGCGCTGTGGGCACGGGGTTGGATGCCGGCGGAGCTGGTCCGGGTCATGTGCGGCGGCAACTCGACTCCCCGTCCCCTGCTGATCGGTCTGGTGCTCCATCACCACCGGTTGCGGGATCTCGCCGTGCACCCCCGCTGGCGGGCCCAGCTCGACGACCTGTCCGCCGAACCCCACCTCACCGGCGAGTCGCTCAGGTCGGCCCTGCCGCCCACTTCGCGGGTCGCGGACAGCGGCTCCCTGCTCTTGCGGATGAGACTCCTCGGCCCCCTCATGTTCACCTGTCCCCCACCGGGTTCGGCGGGGGCCCGGGCCTCGCACCCCACCGGGGTCGGAGACCGCTACCTGGAGAAGGTGAGGGCCCTGCTGGCCAAGGCCGAGGCCACCGAGTTCCCCTCCGAGGCCGAGATCTTCAGTGCCAAGGCCCACGACCTCATGGTTCGTCACGCCATCGACGAGGTCATGCTGGAGGGGGGACGGCCGGACGGGGCTCCCGAGGGGCTGCGGGTCTGGATCGACTCCCCCCACGCCATCCCCAAGTTCAACCTCCTGGCGGCCACGGCGGAGGGACACGGTTGCCGGGCCCTGTGGAACAAGGGGCTGTCCTACGCCTCCCTCATCGGGTACCGGTCCGACCTGGACGCGGTGGAGATGCTCTTCACCTCCCTGCTGGTGCAGGTCACCGGCGCGGCCCTGGCCCACGGATCGGTCGTGGACGAGTTCGGTCGCAGCCGCACCGCCTCGTTCCGGCGGGCCTTCATCCTGGGCTTCGCCGAGAGGATCGGCCGGAGGTTCATCGAGAACCGTCAACGGGCCGCCGCCGAGGCCACCGATACCCACGGGTCGTCCGTCCTACCCGTCCTCGCCGCCCGCGAGGACGAGGTGGAGCGCGCTGTCGACGAGGCGTTTCCCCTCACCACCACCATGAGAACCAGTTCGTCCAACCTGGCCGGGTACAGCGCCGGCTACCGGGCCGGGGCCCGGGCCGATCTGGGGGGGCGCCGTATGGGCCGTGGACGGGACACCGCCCTGGGCCCGGGAAGCTGACAACCGAGACACGGGATCGCACCCTCTGCCATACTCGCCCTCCATCGACACCGGAGGAGATCCCATGGCCGACGAAGAACCGTCCGTGGAGTGCCGCCCGAACGGACCCCTGAAGGTCCAGGGCCTTCCCCTGACCCGAAAGCGACCCGTCGAGTCCGAGCACGGCGAACCCCTGAGCTGGTTCACCTCGGAGGAGGTCACCGACCGGGACCGCTACTTCCTGTGCCGCTGCGGGCTGTCCGATGACAAGCCGTTCTGCGACGGTACCCACAAGCGGGAGGGCTGGGAGGCCGACGACTCCGATTCGGGCACCTACGACGAGCGGGCCGCGACCCTGGGCGGATCGGGTATCACCGTCAGGGACGACCGCTCGATCTGCGTTCACGCCGGGTTCTGCGGGAACCGTGAGACGAACGTCTGGGATCAGGTGTCGGACACGGCGGAGACCTCGGTCCGGGTGCAGGTCATCGCCGAGATCGAACACTGTCCCTCGGGTGCCCTCACCTGGCGTCCGGAGGGGGCCGAGGCCGACCTCGAGCCCGACTACCGCCCCGGGGTGGGGATCATCGACGACGGACCCCTGTGGGTCACCGGCGGGGTGACGGTGACCCTCCCCGACGGCACGACGCTCGAACGACGCAATCGGGTCACCCTGTGCCGCTGCGGTGCTTCGTCCAACAAACCCCTGTGCGACGGACAGCACAAGGAGATCGGGTTCACCGACTCCTGACCCCCGAACCGCCCCGGGTGACGGCCCGTCCGACTCCTGAGCCGCGAACCCCGGCCTCCGCTACCGCCGAATGGGATCGGTGTGGAGTTCGGTCAGGATGTCGATGTGTCCGGCGTGGCGGGCGGTCTCCTCGATCATGTGAACGAGAATCCACCTCAGACTGACCGGACGACGGGGAGTCTCGTACACGGCGTCGAGATCGGGGTGGATGGCCACCAGCTCCCGGCTGATCCTGACCTCCCGCTCGTACAGTTCGACCAGGGAACCGGCGCTGTCATCGGGCTCGATCCGGAAGTCGGCGTCGGGATCCTCGCGGGTATAGGGGTACTGAACCTCCCTGGCTCCGAACACGTCCTGGAACCACCACCGTTCGACGTAGGCCAGATGCTTGAGGATTCCCCCCGGGCTCGAATCGGACCCGACAGGTGAGTAGGCCAGGGCAGCCCGATCGAGACCGGTGACGGCCTGGACCACCGTCCCGCGGTAGAAGTCGAGGAAACCGGTGAGGGTCTCCAACTCGGGACCGGAAGTGGGCGGATCAGTGGTCATGGTTCCAGTATCCATCGAGTCCACCACCACACGGTCGGGAATTCGGTTGAGAGCCACCACCCGAGGGGTCGGCTCTAGTCGAGTGCCCCCGCCGACGAGGGCTCAGTTGTGAGCTCGTATCCGCTCTCCCGCCAGCCCTGGATCCCACCGAGCATCCTCTTGACCGACCGACCCGAGCGGGACAGCCGGACCGCGGCCCGGTCGGCCGCCCGGCAGTGGGGTCCCCGGCCGTAGACGACGAAGAGGGTGTCGGGGGACCACCTCCCGAGGCTCTCCTCGTCGATCCGGTCCAGGGGAAGATTCACCGCCCCGGGTATGTGGCCGGCGACGTAGGCCTCGGGCTCCCGCACGTCGACCAGCACGAAGGCCGGACCGGTGGTGGCCAGATCGTGGTGAACCTCGTGGCAGTCGGTCTCGAACTCCAGGAGGGAGCTGAAGTGGGCCAGGGCCCTCTCGGGCGAGGCGGGGGGCACCAGGGGGACCCGGGGCGGTTCCAGGGCTGATATTCCGACGGACGGCGGAGCTGGGGACATGGTGGGTGTCTCCGGGACGAGAAGAGATGGTCGAACCGGCGTGGGCGGCACGCGGCCACTCCGGGCCAGTAATGGACGCTCGGCGGGGCGAATCGTCGCGGGGTCACCTCGCCTCCATCAGCGGGGAGGCTCCCACGGAGTACGTCCGCGGCAGACCCCGCCCCTCCCGTCGGGTTGCAGCGGGTCCGATATCCGAACTCCTCAGCTAACTAACCTCGTGGTCGACCGGAGGTAGGACGGACGGCGGGCCTCCCGTCGGGAAACGGACCGTGTGACAACGGAGGAAGAATCAGTGGCCGACAACGAGAAGTCATGGGTGATCAACTACCTGCCCGGCGACAAGCTCCGCCTGACCGGCAAGCTGGTGCTCACCGATGATGAGCTCCGCTTCCGGGCCATGTACGACTCGAGCTTCAAGACCGTGGCCAAGAAGGTGGGGCTGGCCGCGGGCGCCCTGGGGGCCACCGGGGGCCACCTGATCTTCCTGCGCGAGGACGGCTCCGACGCCGAGGTGGTCATTCCCCGCACGTCGATCGCCTCGGCCGAGGCCACCAAGAAGGGGATGATGAAGCAGATCCGGGTGAACCTCACCGACGGTTCATCGCACCTGTTCGAGTACGGATTGCTCTCGGTCAAGAAGATCGTCGCCGCCATCAATTCCTGACGTCATCGGTTTCCGGACCCCCGACCGCGAACCAGCGGTCGGCCCCGACCCTCACCCGGGGGACCTCAGGGAAGACCGGCCCGGGGCACCTCGACCTCGGCGGCCTCGATCCGTCCCCCCATACGGGCCTCGCACTCCCCGGGATCGGAGCCCGGTGCGGTGCACACGAACAGCGTGGTGCCCCTCGGTCCCCCCAGCATGCAGGCGTAGGTGTTCTGGGCGGCACCGACCGAGTCCAGGATCTCACCACCCTCCGCCACCCTGAGCACCCGGGCCCCGAACGCATCGGCCACCCACACCGCCCCCTGGGCGTCGAGACAGATTCCGTCGGGGGCCACGCCGTCGAGCGGGGCCCACACCCGGCGGCCCGAGAGAGACCCGTCGGGATCCACGTCGAAGGCGGTGAGGACCCCGGCGAAGGACTCGGCCACGATCATGGTCCGACCGTCGGGGGTGATCACCGTCCCGTTGGGGAACATGAGGTCATCGGCGGCCACCGACACCGACCCGTCGGGATCCACCCGGGCCAACAGGGCCGGAACCGGCCTCATCTCCTCGGGCGGGACCTCGATGTCGAATCCGAAGTTCCAGACGTAGGCCCGGCCCGAGGTGTCCACCACCATGTCGTTGCAGTACCAGGTGGCCAGATCGGACAGGTCGGCGACCTCCTCCAGGTCGACGCCTCCGGGCCCCCGACGGAGCAGGCGGCGATCCCTCATGGAGACCACCAGGAGACGTCCCTGGCGGTCCCACCCCAGTCCCGAGGGTCTCCCCGGCACCTCCACCACCGTCTCCACCGAACCCGTGTCCGGGTCCAGCCTCATCACCCGGCCGGTGTGCATATCGGAGAACCAGAGCCAGCCATCGTGCCACCGAGGGCCCTCGGGGAAGGCCAGTCCGTCGACAACCACTCGCAGCCGCTCGCTCATGGGCCGAACCTAGTGGGGCGGCCCGGTGCTTGGGAGCCCGACACGGGGAAGGTGCCCGGACCGCGGCCCCGTTTCCCGACGGAGGGACGGGTCAGCTGACGGCGGTGGCCTCCAGCTCCACCAGCAGCGAGGGGTGGGCCAGGCGGGCCACCCCGATCAGGGTGCTGGCCTGTCGACAGCCGGTCTCCCTCAGCCTCTCCAGGAAGGGGCCCTCCGAACGCAGGAACCCGGGAACGTCGGTGGTGTACACGGTCATGCGCACGATGTCGGCCGGTGTCATGCCCGCCTCGGCCAGGACCGTCTCCACGTTGGCGAAAGCCTGCACGATCTGCAGCTCCATGTCGCCCTCGTGAACCGGCACACCCTCGGCGTTCACCGAGGTCTGCCCGGCGCAGTAGACCGTCCGGGTCACCCCGCTCACCTCGTTGGCCTGCACGAACCCCGCCGCGTCCTGCCAGGTCCAGGGATTGTGGATCCTGCGTTCCATCTGTCGACCCTCCATCTCGGCCCCGTGGGGGAGACCACAATGACACGCCCGGACCACGACCCCCCAGCCGGGCCGACGGTATTGTTCACGTGATGGTCACCAGGGGCACCAGGTTGATCCTGGCATGGACGGCTCTGGTGGCGCTGGCCCTGGGTATCGGGGTGGCGGTGTCCGCCGTACAGCCCGGCCCCGGTCGTCCCGATCCCGGTGGGCTCGCCACGGGGGGAGCACCCGTGAGCGTCACCACCGTGTCGGCGGTGGCGGCCACGAGACCCGCCTCCGGGTCGGCAACCACCCTCACCGTTCCGGCCACGACGGTCCCCCCGACCACCACCACGACGACCACGACAACACCCAGCACGACCACGACCACCCCTCCACCCCGTTCGGTGACCATCGCCTTCACGGGGGATCTGATTCCCCACAATCAGGTCATCCGCCAGGCCACGGCCTACGGACGGCAGGTGGGGGTGAACTACGACTTCCGACCCATGTTCGACGGGGTGCGCTCCCACATCGGCTCCGCCGACCTGGCCATCTGCCACATGGAGACACCGATCCGGGCCGACCGGGGACCCAGCGGGTTCCCCCGCTTCAACGCCCCGGCCGAGCTGGCCCTGGCGGTGGCCGACGCCGGGTACGACGGTTGCTCCTCGGCCTCCAACCACGCCTACGACCAGGGCCGCACCGGGGTCGTGGACACCGTCACCGCCCTGGTGGACGCCGGGCTGCGGACCTCGGGCATGGCCCGGACCCCCTCGGAGCGGGACACCCCGGTGCTCTACACCACCGCCTCTGGGGTGGTGGTGGCCCAGATATCGGCCACCGAGCAGCTCAACGGGGCCCGGCTTCCCCCCGACGCCCCCTGGTTGGTCCGCCGCATCGACCCCGACCTGATCCTGGCCGACGCCCACACCGCCCGGGAGGCGGGAGCCGACGTCGTGGTGCTCAGCCTCCACTGGGGGGTGGAGCAGAGGGTCGATCCCACCCCGTTCCAGACCGAGATGGCGGAGACCCTGCTGGCCTCCCCCGACGTGGACCTGATCGTGGGTCACCACGCCCACACCGTGCAGCCCATCGAACGGTTCGGCGACAAGTACGTGGTCTACGGGGTGGGCAACTTCCTCACCAACCAGCTGCCCAGTTGCTGCGGGCCCGGGGCCCAGGATGGGGTGATCGTGGAGGTGACCCTCTCCGAGGAGACCCGGGGGTCGGGCTTTCGGACCACCGGGATCAGCTACGTACCCACCTGGGTGGACCGGTCCAAGATGGTGATCGTCGACATCCCCACCGCCCTGGCCGACCCCGAACTGACCGGATACCCGCGAACGGTCCTGGAGAACTCCGAGGCCCGGACCACCCGCATCCTCAACCAACTGCGACCGGGGTCCGTCGACGGAGAGCAGTGGTTGCCCTTCGTCGAGAGCCGGCCGCTGACGACGACTCCGGGCTGATCCCGACCGGCCCCGTCCCAACCGGCCCGATCCACACCCCGG
>JALSTE010000575.1 GCA_026983855.1 Acidimicrobiia bacterium | reverse complement strand
ACAGGACCTGCGGACCCTGCGCTCGGCAAAGCACCGGTTCGGATCGACCCGTGAGGTTGGTCTGTTCCGGATGGGGGAGCGGGGACTCGTGGAGGTGACCGACGCCAGCCGGACCCTGCTGGCCGACCGCTCCCCCGGGGTGCCCGGTTCGATCGTGGTTCCCCTGCTGGAGGGTTCACGCACGGTCCTGGTCGAGATCCAGGCCCTGGTCTCACGGCCTCTGGACGCATCCGGCCCGCGCCGGGTCACCCAGGGAGTGGACCCGAGGCGCCTGGCGATGGTCCTGGCCGTCCTCGAGCAGCGGGTCGGGGTGAGCCTGGCCCGTCACGACATCCACATATCGGCCGTGGGTGGGGTGACCGCCGACGAGCCGGCCGTGGATCTGGCCCTGGCCCTGGCGGTGGTGTCCGCCCTGACCTCCTGGCCGGTCACCACCGACACCCTGGCATTCGGGGAGATCGGACTGGGTGGGGAGATGAGGGCGGTCAGGGGCTTCTCGACCCGGATCAGGGAGGCGGCCCGGCTCGGATTCGACCGGGTCATAGCTCCGCCCCGCGGTGAGGTGGACCGCTCCATCTGCCGGGTTTCCGTCGTCGACGACCTGGCCACGGCCCTCGAGGTGGCCGGGGTCCTTCGTGGGCCGGAGGGTCTGACCGGTAGCATCGGGGTTCATGGTGACCGTGGATCCGCTGCTCAGGGTGCTGGCGACGGTGGCCCCCGGGACGCCGTTGCGTGAGGGACTGGACCGAATCCTCCAGGCCAACAAGGGTGCCCTCATCGTCCTGGGAGACGGTCCCGAGGTCCTGAACATCTGCTCGGGGGGATTCCTCCTGGACGCGGCCTTCAGCCCCCAGCGAATCTCAGAGCTGGCCAAGATGGACGGGGCGATCATCCTGGCTCCCGAAGCGGGCCGGATCGCCCGGGCCAACGTCCACCTGGTGCCCGATCCCCGAATTCCCACCGATGAGACCGGTACCCGTCACCGGACGGCGGAGCGGATAGCCCGATCCATGGACGTGGCGGTCATAGCGGTCTCGGAGGGACAGAGGGTCATCACCGTCTACTCCCAGGATCGCAAGCACCGTCTGCGCAGCTCCGGCTCTCTCCTGGATCGGGCCAACCAGGCTCTGCAGACCCTGGGCCGTCTGCGGGACCGTCTCGATCGCCAGGCGGCGGAGCTGACCACTCTCGAGGTGGAGGACGTGGTGACGGTAACCGAAGTCATAGACGTTCTGCAGTCGGTGGAGACGGTGGACCGGATCGGCAGTGACATCGAGGCCCTGATAATCGAGTTGGGCGTGGACGGGCGTCTGGTGCGACTTCAGCTCGAGGAGTTGGTCCAGGACGTCCGCAACCTCAGGGCCCTCCTGCTGAGCGACTACTCCGACACCGACGGAACCACGGTCGATCAGGTGGCCAAGGAGATCGAGGAACTGGAACTCGACCAGGTAACCGATGACCTGACCATCGCCGAGGCGGCCCGACTTCCCCACGGTGACGGCATGAGGTCACCGATCAGTCCCCGGGGTCACCGCCTGCTCTCCCAGATCCCCTGGGCCTCGGAGTACGCCCGGGAGCGGATCATCTCCGCCTTCGGCACCCTGTCGGCGATCATAGACTCCTCCGTGGACGCCATGACCGCCCAGGCCGGTATCTCCCGCAGTGAGGCCGAGGCGGTCAAGGAGGGTATCCGCCGGGTGTCGGAGGCCAGTCTGCTGCGTCAGGTGTGAGGGGCCGTCCCGAGGCTTACCTCGCAGCCGATATCACGGTGAGTCTGCTCCGTCAGGTGTGAGGGTCGTCCCCGGGGCGGCGGGGCGTGGGATCCGGTCTTGGGGCCGATCTGCCGTCGAGGGTGTGCTGGCCGGGGGCGGGGACGGGGTCAGCGTGAGCGCTGGGTGAGGGCCGCCCGGTCGAGAATCCGGTAGGTGCGGTCGGTCTGCTCGAGCCAGTGGAGGCGGATGAACGACGAGATCGCCTTGTTGACCCTCTCCCTGGATG
>JALSTE010000574.1 GCA_026983855.1 Acidimicrobiia bacterium | reverse complement strand
AGGTCGCCGACAGCAGGCGGTCGGGGTGGTGGATGGCCATCCGCTGCACGATCATGCCCCCCATGGAGATACCGGCCACGTGGGCCCGCTCGATCCCCAGGTGGTCGAGGAGTCCGATCCCGTCGGCGGCCATGTCAGCCAGGGAGTAGGGGGAGGTGACCTCACCCCCCGAGGCCAGGGCGGCCATGGCCCCCATCACGTCCACCTCCACCCCGTCGAAACGGGTGGACAGTCCCACGTCGCGGTTGTCGTAGCGGACCACCCGGAAGCCCCGGTCGGCCAGCATCCGGCAGAACCCCTCCTCCCAGTGGATGAGCTGGGAACCCAGCCCCATCACCAGCAGGTAGGTCGGGTCCGCCGGGTCCCCGAATTCGTCGTACTCGATCTCGATCTCACCCAGGTTCGCTCTTGCCATGGGCCGACTCTAAACCAGGGCCCTCCCCAGGCGCCCAACCGCGGCGGGGGTGCGACTCCCCCACCAGAACAGATCCCGGCCGTCCACGTACACCACTGGGGCCCCCGGGGCCAGGGCCTCGAGCTCCCCACGGTGCCTCTCCCCGAAGGCGTAGGGCTCGTCGGGGACCACGACCACGTCCACGGGGACCTCCCCGGGGGTGAACTCCTCGTAGGGGCCACCCCCGGGGGTGACGACCTCCAGACCCAGATGACGGAGAACGGAACCCCCGTAGGTTCGGGGGCCGATCGCCATCCAGGGCCTCCGCCAGATCGGCACCAGGGCCCGGGCCGTGGGCGGGGGTCCGGACCCGGGAACCGACTCCGGCGGCGGCGCCACCCCCAACCGGGAGGCCAGACGGGACAGTTCGGCCCCCACAGCAGCCAGGTCGGTGACCTCGGTGACGTGGACCTCCAGGCCGTGCCCGACCAGTTCCCGGTGGGCCTCGAGGGTGTTCTCCTCGGTGTCCATGACCACCAGGTCCGGGGCCAGGTCCAAGATGGCGGCGATGTCGGGATCCTTGGTCCCACCCACGTGGGGCAGATCGGCCCGATCGCAGAAGCGGGTGCACGCCACCGGTTCGACTCCCCAGGCCGAGAGGGTCTCCGTCACCGAGGGGACCAGGCTGACGACCCTCACATGCGGTCCAGGAGCTGCTTCCGCTTGGTCTCGAACTCCTCGTCGCTGATGAGTCCCTTGTCCCTCAGGGCCGCCAGCTCCTCGATCTGGGTGGCGATGCTCGGCGGAGACGCCGGGGGTGCCCCACCTTGACCCGAACGGTGGCTCTTCTGACGGTCTATCTGGTGGTGGATCTCGTTCTGGATGGCCTCGGGTTTGCGGACGTTGGAGAAACGGGACTGACCGGTCTCCCCGGCCGACTCGATCAGCAGGTCCCCGGCCCCGATCAGGCGTTCAAAGAGACCCTGGTGGAAGTTGATGTTGTTGATCCGATCGATGGGAATCTCCACCCCCCTCTTGGCCGCCACGCCGGTCCGGAAGATGAGGCGGTTGTCGGTGAGGACGAAGAAGGTGGTGGCCCACTTGGTGTAGACCACGGCCAGGTACACCAGCGACGCCAGGACCAGGATCACGGCCACCCAGCCGGTGAATCCGGAGTCGATCCGGCTGAGCAGTGCGGCCAGGACGATCGCCCCCACCACCAGGGCGACCGGTTGGGCGAACACCCACCAGTGAGGTTTCAGATTGAGGATCAGCTCCTCGTCGTCGCGGAGGTAGTCATCGGGGAATCCCATGACCCCAGCGTAGATGCCAGCCGAATTCGAGGCGGGCTCCAACCCGGTCCCGGAACCCACCCGGCCACCGGCGGCACCGACACGGCAACCCCGGCCGACCCCCACCCCCGAACGCATCCACCACCTCAGAGGGAAGGCACACACCGACACGGCAACCCCGGTCGACCCCCGTTAGATTCGGGACGTGGCCCAACTGGATCCCGAGCAGCGTCGCGCCGTGGAGTGCCCGGTCGGACCGGTGAGGGTTCTGGCCGGACCCGGTTCGGGCAAGACCCGGGTACTCACCGAGAG
>JALSTE010000573.1 GCA_026983855.1 Acidimicrobiia bacterium | reverse complement strand
CGACTCGGTGGACGCCCAGTCCCAGGCGATGAACGAGGCCGACCGGGGTCTGCTGCCGGGTCGTGCCACGGTGGTGGTGGGCCAGCCCTGTGCGGTCGACGCCTCCCGGGCTCCCGAAGGCAAGTGGATCATCTGGATCCAGCTCCAGGAGCTGCCCGCCGCGCCCCGGGGTGACGCCCTCGGGGAGATCGGCGTTGCCGGCTCGTGGACGCCCGAGGTGGGCGAGGCCTACGCCGACCGCATCCAGGGCAGGCTCGACCAGGCCATGCCGGGTTTCTCCCGACTCGTCGTCGGGCGCAGGGTCCTCACCCCGGCCGATCTGGAGGCGATGAACCCCAACCTGGTGGGCGGCGACCCCTACTCGGGGGCCTGCACCGTCGACCAGTTCTTCCTGTGGCGTCCGTTCCCCGGGGCGAAGGGCCACCAGACCCCGGTGAAGGGCCTCTACCACATCGGCGCGTCGACCCATCCGGGACCAGGGCTCGGTGGCGGCTCGGGGTTCCTGGTGGCCAAGGCCCTGAGCTGACGCCGCTCGCCGCCGCGACGGTCGATGCGGACTCAGGCTCGGGAGGTGGCCTCGGAGCGGAAGTTCTGCACGGTCTTGACGAAGGACGCCACCTGGGCGGTGACCACCACGCCGACCAGTGCCAGCATCCAGAAGCGGAACCAGTCGGGCTCGGGGATCCGCTTGTGGAACGACAGGGTGTAGTGGATGAACAGGAAGTAGAGGCTGTGGATGGAGGCGACGTAGAAGACGAAGTAGGCGCCGTTGTGGAGGAACTTCCAGCCGCGGGGGCTCAGGGCCCTGAGGGCCCGGTCGGAGGAGGTCGCCGCCAGCACCAGTGCCACGAGGAGGGCGGAGAGCCCCAGGATGTTGGAGAGGCCGAATCCCGGCTCCATCCGGGCGAGACGGCCGAGCTGGGGGACGAACTCGTGGCCGAGGAACCGGGCGACACTCCATTCCGCCCAGCCGTCGAGGATGAGCAGGGCGTGGAACGTGGCGAAGATCGCCGACCAGATCCCGAGTTGACGGCGCCACACCAGGAGCTTCTTGGCGGGCTGCCACAGTTTGGCGAGGGGGCCGATCAGGGCGGTGGCCCAGAGGAGACCGTAGGCGGCGTCACCGACCGCCTTCCAGAACCGCATGTCGGGGCTCCACTGGGGCCGGCTCTACCAGAAGAACCAGAACAGGACGACCCCGACGGCCGCAGCCCCGACGTGTCGACGAATCCGTCGACTCCGCCGGCGCTCCAGCCAGGACGACGATCCTTGCTTCGACATCGGTGAGGGATCCTATCCGGGCCCCGGTACTACCCAAACACGAAGGACGCGTCTCGGCCTCCGTTGCCCGTGGCCCACACGAGCGCCGGAGGCCGAGACGGGGAGGACGGTGGTTCCTCAGGCGCGGGCGGCGACCTCCTGCAGGTACTGGTCCGCGAGTTGCGGATCCATGAACCAGTTGAAGAAGTCGCTCGGGTCGTCGAACCCGTTGGCGAACCGGTCGGCGATCTCCTGGTACTGGCCGGCCGCCCCGAGCAGGTTGATCACGTGCTCGGGGGGTGGCGCCAGGAGGGCGTTCGTCCAGGTCGCCACCGGCTGGAGACGCTCCCAGACCCGCTCGAAGGTGGCGTTCATCCACGCCTCGTCGAAGGGGCCTTCACCCCGCTCGACGATCGAATCCAGGTACATCTTCGCCGACTTGGTGGCGTTGTTGGCGCCCTGCCCGGTGATCGGGTCGTTCAAGAGCACGGCGTCGGCGAGGCCCAGCACCTTGCGTCCCGACGCCGTGGTCGCCACCGGCCTGCGGACGGTGGGTGCGAACCGACCGGAGAGGATGCCCTTGGCGTCGGTGAGCTCGGCGTTCTGCACCCGGGCGTACTCCCAGGGCAGGAACGTCTCCAGGATCCACAGGGTCTTCTCCCAGTGTCCCTTCGGGTCCCCACGGACGTCGTCCCAGCAGTCCATCGGTCCGCCCGGGATCCCCTCCAGGGTCATGATCC
>JALSTE010000572.1 GCA_026983855.1 Acidimicrobiia bacterium | reverse complement strand
GGTGAGGCTGACCCCGGGGGTGAAGGCCGAGACCCACGAGTTCATCAGCACCGGACAGGACGACTCCAAGTTCGGGTTCACCGTCTCCACCGGGGTGGCCACGGTGGCGGTGGAGAGGGCCCAGGCCTCACCCCACATGAACCTGGTCGGGCTGCACAGCCACATCGGCAGCCAGGTGTTCGAGGTCGGATCGCTGGCCCGGGCCGTCGAGGTGGTGGCCCGGTTCGCGGCCCCCCTCCAACTGGGGGAACTCTCGATCGGCGGGGGGCTCGGGGTGGCCTACGTGGAGTCCGAGGAGACCCCCACCCTCACCGAACTGGGTGAGGCGGTGGCCGAGGTGGTGGAACGGACAGGGATCACCTCGCGGGTGACGATCGAGCCGGGGAGGGCCATCGCCGCCGCCGCGGCGGTGACGCTCTACACGGTGGGGACCATCAAGGAACTACCGGGCATCAGGACCTACATGGCCGTCGACGGTGGTTTCGGGGACAATCCCCGACCGGTGCTGTACGGCAGTGACTACACCGCCTTCCTGCCCCGGGAGGCGGCGGCGGACCGATCCGAGACGGTCAGGCTGGTCGGCAAGCACTGTGAGTCGGGGGACGTCCTGGTCAGGGAGGCGTCCCTGCCCCCCGGGGTGGAGGTCGGCGACATCGTGGCCACACCGGTCACCGGCGCCTACGGGCACGTCATGGGCAACAACTACAACATGGTGCTGAGGCCGGCGGTCGTGTTCGTGTCCGGCGGGGAGTCGCGCCTGGTGGTGCGAAGGGAGACCCTGGCCGACCTGGTCGCCCGGGAGGTCGGGTGAGCCGGTGCCCCGGGGCCGGGGCCGAGCGGCGGTCGGGGGTACCGTGTCGGCCATGAGGATTGGTGAGATGTCCAAGCCGGTGAGGGTCGGGATCCTGGGATGCGGCACCGTCGGCTCCGCCCTGGTGAGGCTGATCGAGGCCGAGGCCCCGGCGGTGGAGGAACGCACCGGCCTGGCCCTGGAGGTCGTCAGGGTGGCGGTCCGCAACGTGAGTGCCCGAAGGGAGGTGGACCTGCCCGAGGGGGTGATCACCCGTGACGCCCAGTCGGTGGTGACCGATCCCGACATCGACGTGGTGGTGGAGACCATCGGGGGGATCGAGCCGGCCCGACAGCTCATACTCACCGCCCTCAAGTCCGGCAAGCCGGTGGTCACGGCCAACAAGGAGCTGGTAGCCAACTGCGGCCGGGAACTCTTCGAGGCCGCCGACGCCGGGGGCGTGGACCTCATGTTCGAGGCCGCGGTGGGGGGTGGCATACCCCTGATCCGGGTGCTGCGCGAGTCACTGGTCGGTGAGCCGATCCGACGCATGATGGGCATCGTCAACGGCACCACCAACTACATCCTCACCCGGATGACCGAGGACGAGGCGGAGTACTCCGACGTGCTGGCCGAGGCCCAGAGACTGGGCTACGCCGAGGCCGACCCGACCGCCGACGTGGAGGGTTTCGACGCCGGGGCCAAGGCGGCGATCATGGCCACCGTGGGTTTCGGGGTGTCGGTGGTGGCGGGTGACGTCTACCAGGAGGGGATCAGCACCCTGGGACGGGCCGACATCGAGGCCGCCGCCCGTCTGGACCACGTGATCAAGCTCCTGGCCATAGTGGAGAGGGTCGAGGGGGACGTGGCGGTGAGGGTCCATCCGGCGATGGTCCCGGCCAATCACCCCCTGGCCGCGGTCCGCGACAGCTTCAACGCCGTCTTCGTCCAGGGGGAGGCGGTTGGGGACCTGATGCTCTACGGCCGGGGGGCGGGGGGTTTCCCCACCGCCAGCGCCATGATGGGCGACCTCATCACCGCGGCGGAGCATCTGGTCCAGGGGATCTCCGATTCGATGGGGAACCTACCCGACGCCACCATCCGACCCATCGACGAGTCACTGTCGGCGTTCTACCTCAGACTCGACGTGGAGGACCGCCCCGGGGTCCTGGCCGCGGTGGCGACCGTGTTCGGTGAACACGGTGTGTCGATC
>JALSTE010000571.1 GCA_026983855.1 Acidimicrobiia bacterium | reverse complement strand
GGGCGGCGACGGTGATGGGGACCAGGGCCACCAGCGGCGTGGGTGGCAGCTCGTCCCGGGAGATCAGCCACGAGCGGAGGGCCCCGGCGCAGACGCTGACCACGGCGTCGTTGAACGTGACCCCGAGCTGCTTGTGGGTTCGGCGGACCTGCTTCACCGAGAGGGACGCCGTGGCCCAGCGGCGGTGGGAGGACAGGGCCCGGTTGAAGCGCATACGGGGGGGTTCGTGGTACGTGGCCCCACTGAGTCGGGTGCGCCCCGAGCTCCGGGCGCCCACCACCATCCCCACCCCGGGGACCAGACGGATCAGGTCCCGGCCTGCCTTCATCCAGGCCCGGGGGGAGCCGAGGTTGTCCACCGCCGCCTTCACCAGCAGGGCCCGGTCGTCGGGGGGGAGCTCGGGACGCCAGGTGTCCGGCGGTGGGGGGTCCCTGCGGTCGATCAGGGCGGTGAGGATGGGCTCGCCGTAGAGTCCGCCCACGGCGGCGTGGTGGATCTTGGCCAGGATGGCCATGCGGTCCCCGGCCAGGCCGTGGATCAGGTAGAGCTCCCACATGGGGCGGCTGCGGTCCAGGGGACGTTCGTGGATGCGGGCCACGAGGTCCCGCACGTCGGCCTCGTCCCCGGGGGGAGGCACGGCGATGTAGCGGACGTGGAAGTCGAGGTCGAAGTTGGCGTCCTCGATCCAGTAGGGACGGTCCACCGACCACGGCAGTTCGTGGAGGCGGCGACGGAGGGCGGGGACGAGGGGCAGGCGGCGGGTCAGTTCGGACTTGAGGTGATCGAACGTGAGTCCCCCGGGAGTGGTGGAGGGGTCCAGGACCAGCACCGTGGTGAGATGACCCAGGTTGGTGGGGGACTCGACCTCCAGCAGCCCGGCCTCGAGGGGGGTCAGTTGGCGCATCAGTCGCTCCTTCCCGGGGCCACCGCGGCGGCGGAGTCCTCGTCGTGGTGAGGGTAGGCCCAGGCCAGACGGGAGGGGGGCGAGAACGGTTCCCACACCCCGTCGGGTTGGGCCAGGCGGTCGGCCACCACCCAGATGGCGGTGGGGTTGACCCCCAGACCGCAGTGGCTGCCCCTCACCTCGACGTTCTCGGCGGTGGGGCCGGGGGTCTGGCGGCAGGCCAGGCCGGGGACCACACCGTCGGTGCGGGTCCACACCGCGGTGGATGGCACGGGGATGGGATCCAGGTCTATCTGGCGGGGTCCCTGGTCGTAGCCCCACAGTTGGCCCAGCCTCCGGAACAGGTGGGAGACGTTGGACTGGTGGGTTCCCATGTGGATGGGGCTGCCCAGGGTGATCACCTGACGGACCCGGTGGGGCTGATTGGCGGCGATGATGCGGGCGAAGATGCCGCCCAGGCTCCAGCCCACGATGTCGATGGGGCGCCCGTGGGTGACGTAGAGCTCGGTGACCAGGTTCCGCAGGCGGGCCACCACGTGGTCGGCGGGGCCCACGTTGCTGCCGATGCTCCAACCGTGGGGACGGTGCCCGAGCAGACGCAGGGTGGCCCTGAGGGGGGCGGTGGAGGTGTCGCCGGCGGTGAATCCCGGCAGCACCAGCACGGGGTTGCCGTGTCCCCGGGGGGCGGTGGCCACGATGCCGCCGGCGGTCATGAAGAACGAGCCGATCTCGGGGAGGCAGCGCAGTTCCAGGGCGAAGGGGGCCGGACGCTCGGCCCCGTCGGTGGCGATGCTCCCGTTGCCGTTGCCGTTGCCGTTGCCGTTGCCGTTGCCGGTGCCGGTGGCGGTGGCGTTGCCGTCGGTGTCGCTTGGTGGCTGGTTGCTCAGGGGAACTCACCTCCTCGGACCCTCGGGGGCCACCGGCCCCGTGGTTCGGGTCGGCCGCTGGTCGCCGCACTGCAGCGCCGGATCTGTCCGGACATCCCACGCTAGGCCCCCGGAACCCCCGATCCCAGTTTGACCTGTCCCGGGGTTGGCGTCACCGGGGGTGGTCCGGTCGGCCGGTGGTCGGGCCCCGGTGGGGGACCTCGGGTCCGGGGGG
>JALSTE010000570.1 GCA_026983855.1 Acidimicrobiia bacterium | reverse complement strand
GCTATCCGCCGAACCTAAGGTGAACGGTGATTCACATTCATATGTGAACAATCCCACATCTTTGCCGTGGATTGTCCGTCCTCAGATCGCTGGTGGTCCCCTCACCGGTGGCCCCGACCGATGAGGGCCCGGGTCATCCGATGATGCCCACCAGCCAGACGATCCCCTGCACCAATCGCCACCCGAGGTAGAGGGCCACCAGGGAGACCAGGACCACGAAGTGCCACGGTGTCGAGGAACCGGCCCCGGCCCGGGCGGGCTCCGAGGCGGCGTCCCCGCCGGTCACCGCACCCTCGGCGCCACAACGCGGACAGCGACGCCCGGGGCCCAGACTGGTGGGCGTCAGATAGCTGCCGCAGCGTTCGCAGGAGGCCACGCCCCGGACCTTCCCACAGGTGGCGCCCCCGGACCAGTCGGCCCCGACTGGAATCCGGCCCGCCAGGCGGTACTGTCGTTAATCGTCCGGGGAGGGCAATTGACCGAACAGCCTCAGCCACAGCCGATCGCCGAATCGCTCCCGGCCCCCACCCCCCGGGAGAAAGCCGGTCTGGTGGCGGCGGTGGTGGGCGTGCTCGGGGTGATCCTGGTCTACGTCTGGGACGACCTGATATTCGCCGCCCCCGTCATCGCCACCGCCGGCTGGCTCGGGGCCTGGCCCGCCTTCCTCATCTTCTCCGTGGTGTACGGCAGCGGTAGTTTTCTCCTGGCCATGGCGGCGGTCAAGGCCTATGAGAAGTGGAGCCACGGCGAGAGTTCCCGTCTGGCCAACTGGCTCGACCACCAGAGCCACAGCCGTCGCGGGGTCTGGGCCACCCGACTCATGGCGGGGGGCAAGGTACTCGGGTTCGTGGCGTCATCGTTCGTCCTGGGCGCCATCGCCACCACCTGGTTGATTCGCTACGCCGGGCGCCGGGACAACCTGGTCCGGGTGGCCGCGGCCTCCTCGGTGATCTTCGGCGTCACCTTCGTCGGCAGCTACGCCGGGGTGGCCGCCCTCATCTTCTGAGCGCCGACCCGACCCACCTGCCCCCCACTCCACGCCCGCGCCCCCACCCCCCTTGATCTATACCCGTCGCGTGGTTCCCTCACGACCACCAAACGGGCATAGATCGGGGAACTGCCACGGTGAGTGGCATTGAGGGCACCCGGGATCACATCACGAACCGTGGGATCGGATGGAATCCCACGAGGGGCGTGAACCCCAATTCACCACTGAGCGTGTCTCCAGGGCGGCTGGGAGGGGGATGAATCTCTCACTCGGTGCTGTTGTCAGCTTCGTTCCGTCCCACTATGGTCACTGGCGCCCCAGGGGCCACACCCTCCCCGGGGGCCACACGCCCTCAGACCCCAATCGAACCGCTCACCCTGTGTGGTTCGAACACACCAGAAAGGGCCCCAGTGGGAGTAAACATCGAGCGGACGATCGACGCCGAGTCCGCCGACGCCCTGAGCGCCATGTACCGGCGAGCCTTCGAGCCCCTGCGCACCCTCACCGCCACCAAGCAGACCCTGGACGACTCGGAGTTCCGCACCATGCTGGACCTCGACCAGGTGATGAAATTCGTCGGCCGCACCAACGACGGCACCCCCGTGGCCCTGTCCATGATGACGCCCGAGCTGAAGCTCATCCCCTGGATCAATCCGGAGTTCTTCATCGAACGGTATCCCGAACACCACGCCACGGGCCGCCTCTTCTACATTCCCACCCTCCTGGTTCACCCCGATCACCAGCGGGGTCACTGGTTCGTGGGCCTGGTCAAGGAGATGTCCCTGGTGGCCGGGGCGGTCCACGGCGTGGCGATCATGGACTGTTGCCGCTACAACGACGAGGAACTCGGGTTCCTCGACATGATCCACTCCGTCGCCGACCGCCACACCCATCACTCGTTCAGCGAGGTGGACTCCCAACGGTTCTTCGCCCTCTGCCCCGACGGACTGCGCGACCGACGCGACCGACGGGCCCCGGAGGACGCATGAGGGCGCCGACTCCCGAGAGCGTCATCGACCTCACCACCCCCGGGACGGTCGCCACCCGACTCATCACCGTCCGTTCGGCCATCGGCCACGGACCGACCGGTCTGTCCGCCTTCGACTCCGCCCTGCAGCTCACGGGGATACACAACTTCAACCTCCTGGTCCTGAGTTCGGTGATCCCTCCCCGAACCGAGGTCCGGGTGGACCCTTCGCCCTCCCCCGACCGTCCCCCCGGGGACTGGGGCGACCGCCTCTACGTGGTCATGGCCGAGCACCGGGCCTGCGCCGCCGGGGAGACGGCGGCTGCCGGCATCGGCTGGGTCCAGCGGGAGGACGAGGGTGGCCGCGGGCTCTTCGTCGAACACTCCGGTTCCTCCGCCGTCGGGGTTAGGGCCGACCTCGAGGCCACGATGTCGGCCATGACCGAGTCCCGCGGAGGTGGCTTCGGCCCTCTCAGGACCCTCGTCGCCGAGACCACCTGTGACGGAAATCAGGCCACCTGCGCCCTGGTGGTGGCCATCTACGGTTCCGAACCCTGGCACCAAATTCTCAGGGACTGACAACGGGCCGCCCGGCGGCCATCGCCAGCCAGGGATCCACCCGCCCGGCGGCCATCGCCAGCCAGGGATCCACCCGCCCGGCGGCCGTCGCCAGCCAGGGATCCACCCGATCGGAGGCCTCGGCAGGAGGGGGGATCCACCCGATCGGAGGCCTCAGTAGGAGTGGGGAGGCGGCCGATAGAGCCTCGTGGCATATCGCGCGTCCTCCATCTATCTGAGCGCCACCCTGGGCCTGGTCGCGGTCGGTCTGGCCCTCTCCTCGGAGGCCCAGGGGGTCCTGTACCTCCTGGTGGGGACCTCAGCCGCCGCCGCCCTGTTCATAGGCCCCCGACTCTGGGGCTCGAACTCCCCCCACCCCTGGAATCTGCTCGGTCTGGGTCTGAGTCTCTTCGTCGCCGGGCAGTTGGTTCGGGGGGCCCACGCCACCATATCCGGAAGACCCAATCCCTTTCCGTCGCCGGCCGACGCCGTCGCCCTGGTCGGCTACCTGGCGGTCATCGCCGGGTCCCGGGCCCTGCTGCGGGCCCGCTCACCGGAGATACGCCGGGCCGCCACCCTCGACGGTTCGATCATCGCCCTCGGCCTGGGGACGTTCGTCTGGGTCTACCTGATGGGGCCGATCGTCTCCGACCCCGCCATGTCCCTGCTGGACAAGGCCCTCAACACCGCCTATTCGCTGGGTGATCTCGGCATCGCGGCCATGATGGCCCGGTTGGCGCTCACCCCCGGACGTCGACCCCGTTCGTACTATCTGCTGGCGGTGGCCGCGATCGGTGTGCTGGTCGTGGACATCGGTTTCACCCTCGATCTCTCGGGGATCATGAGCATCCCCAACATCACCGGCCTCAGCTTCCTTCCGTTCGCGTTCGTGGGTGCGGGGGCCCTGCATCCCTCGATGACCCAGATAACCGAGGAGGCCCCAGCCACGGAGGATCGGCTGACCCGTCGCCGCCTGGCCCTGATGGTCACCTCGGTCGTCATGCCCCCGCTCATGCTCCTGGTGGACCAGATCCGGGGCACGAGTTCCCTGGTACCGGTCATCGTGTTCTCCTGGGTGGCCATCTCCGCTCTGGGCATGGCCCGCCTGGCCGAGCTGGTCTGGGCCACCCAGACCGACGCCACCCGGCAGAAGATCCTGCTCTCCGCCGACCAGGCCCTGGTGGCGGCGACCTCCTCGCGGGAGGTTCTCGACGCCGCCATGGACGCCATGTCCGCCCTGGCCGGAGAGAACCCGTGGGATCGATTCAGCGTCCTTTCCGTGGAGAACGGACAACTGGTGGTTACCGCGGCCAAGGGCCGCCACCGGCTGGACGCCATCGGCACCCGAATTCCACTGAGTGTCCTGGATCCCGATGATCTCTCCCGCCGGTCCTCGGAACCGCCGATGGAGATCACCGGCCCCCCGGTGGATCTGAACCGTGGCCACCCACCCCGACCCGGGGACGAGAGCCCGGTCCGTACCCTGGTCACCCCACTGATCTCGGGACAGAGCCTCAGGGGAGCTCTGGTGGCCACCCTCATCAACCCGCCCTCCCCGCTACTCACCGAGGGAATGGTCTCCCTCTCCGCCGACGTAGCCCTGGCCATCGACGCCATCAGGCTCTCCGACGAGATGCACCGCCGACGGGGCGAACGGCGCTTCCGGTCCCTGGTGGAGAACTCCACCGACCTGGTCACCGTGATCGACGAGGACCATCGCATGACCTACGTCAGCCCCGCCACCGAGCGCCTGCTGGACTATCCATCGGCCTTCCTCATGGGGCGGAGCATCTACGGGGCGATAATCCCCGAGGACCGCGGGATCCTCAAGACGGTCATCGAACTGGCCGAACCGGGCGGCCCCGCCGCCGGTCCCGCCGAACTAAGATTGACCGACCGGGCCGGGCTGAACCACACGATCGAGCTCATGGCCACGAATCTCTCCGATGACGAGGTGGTCGGAGGGCTGGTGTTGAACGGCCACGACGTCACCGATCGCAAGAGACTCGAGAACAGCCTGCGCCACCAAGCCCTGCACGACAGCCTCACCGAGCTGGCCAACCGGTTCCTGTTCCAGGAGAGGATCGACCACGCCCTGGAACGCCGGGCGGCGCTGAGCGACGTGGTATCGGTCCTGCTGGTCGATCTGGATGATTTCAAGACCGTGAATGACAGCCTCGGCCATGCCGTCGGCGACAAACTCCTCCAACTGGTGGCCCGTCGAATCCTGGGCTGTGTGCACTCCGGCGACACCGCGGCCCGTCTCGGCGGGGACGAGTTCGCGGTGCTGCTGGAGGGGATCACCTCCAAGAGCGACGTACTTTCCGCCGCCGACACCCTGATCCGCCACATAACCGCCCCCTACACCGTGGAGGGAAGGACCATCGAGATCAGCGCCAGCGTGGGCGTGGCCTTCGCCGATCAGGCCAGCCAGGACTCCGAGATCCTCCTACGGAACGCCGACATGGCCATGTACGCGGCCAAGAAGGCGGGGCGGGGTCTCTACCGGGTGTTCCAGCAGGAGATGCACGCCTCGGTGTTCGAGAAGATGGAGCTCAAGGTCGAACTGGCCCGGGCGGTACGCGACGGCCAACTGTCGCTGCACTACCAGCCCATCATCGACCTGGCCGACCGCACCCTCGTCGGCTTCGAGGCCCTGATGAGATGGCAGCATCCCACCAGGGGCTCGATACCCCCCTCCACGTTCATCCCGGTGGCCGAGGACAGTGGGTTGATCATCCCCATGGGTGAATGGCTACTCGACACCGCCCTGGGCCGCCTGGCCGATTGGCAGAGATCATTCCCGGGGGGCGACCGGCTCACGATGGCCGTGAACGTGTCCGTGGAGCAACTCCTCGACGACAGCCTCACCGAATCCCTGCGACGGTCCCTGAGGGAGTCCGACGCCGACCCACGGTCGGTGACCCTGGAGGTCACCGAGAGCGTGCTGGCGGACGATCTCGATGCCATCACCCGCCGGCTGCACGAACTGAAGGAGGTGGGTGTCACCCTGGCCATCGACGACTTCGGCACCGGATATTCCTCCCTCGGGTACCTCCAGCAACTCCCCTTCGACAAGCTGAAGGTGGACAAGGGATTCATCGACCTCCTCACCGAGGGAGCCGGGGACGAGCGCCTGGTCCTGTCGATCCTGGACATGTGCAAGAGGCTGGAGTTGCCCGTGGTGGCCGAGGGGATTGAGACCGCCTACCAGGCCCGCCGCCTGGTGGAGTTGCACTGCGAGTACGGCCAGGGATACCACTTCGCCCGCCCCATGCCCGAGTCCGACATCACCCGCCTGATCCAGGCCGCCTCGGCCCAGGGTTGGCAGGTCTCCCCTCCCCCGGCCCTGGTGGTCGTGAACTGAGCCGAACCACCCCACCACCGCCCCACGGCTGCGGGGTCGGCGCAGACTCAGTCCCGCTTGCGCACCCGGAGCTTCACGGGGGTCGCGCCCAGGTCGAACTCCTCGCGCAACCTCCGCTCCAGATATCTCATGTAGGACGCCGGAATGGTCTTGTTGGCGAACAGGGTGAAGGTCGGTGGGTCGGTGGCCCCCTGGGTGGCGTACTGGACCTTCACCCCGTGGGGCCCCGGCTGGGCCGCCTGGGCCGCCTGGATCACCTGGTTCACCCTCCGGGTCGGCACCCGGCGGTGGTAGGCCTCCACCGCCGCCCCAACCGCCGGCAACAGGCGCTGCACCCCCCGCCCGGTCAGGGCTGAGATCCGCAGGACCGGAGACTCACCCAGGAAGTGCAGTTTGTCCCCGATCTGGTGGCCGATCGTCTCCCGCTGCTCGGCGTCGACCTGATCCCACTTGTTGAGAAGGACCACCACCGGGCATCCGGCGGCGTCGATCCTCTCGGCCAGCCTCTGATCCTGGTGGGTGACGCCCTCGTTGGCGTCAATCACCAGCAGGGCCACGTCGGCTCCGTCCACGGCCTGGAGGGCCCGGACCATTGAGTAGTACTCGGTGCCCTCGTCAATCCGGGATCTTCGCCTCATTCCGGCGGTGTCGATGAAACGGATCGGACCCTCGGGCGTCTCCACCACGGTGTCCACCGAGTCACGGGTCGTACCGGGCATGTCGTGCACCACCGCCCGGTCCTCACCGATCAGGCGGTTGAACAAGGTCGACTTGCCCACATTGGGACGCCCGACCAGGGCCACTCCGACGACATCACCCCCACCCTCCCGCTCCGACCCGGAGAACTCCGGCTCGCCCGGTTCCACCTCCCGTTCCGGCAGGAGGGCCACGACCATGTCCAGGAAGTCACCCGTGTTCCGGCCGTGGAGCGCGCTCAGGGGTACGGGATCCCCCAGACCCAGGGAGTAGAAGTCCCACACCTGATGCTCCCGGGAGGGATTGTCGATCTTGTTGACCACGAGGATGGTCGGCACCTCCAGCCGCCGCAGCAGGGTGGCGACCCGATCGTCCTCCTCGGTGACACCGGTGGTGCCGTCCACCACGAACAGCACGGCGTCGGCGTCACCCATGGCCCTCTCGGACTGATCGGAGACCTTGAGGTCGAGGCTGCTCCCCCGGGGCATCCATCCACCGGTGTCGACCAGACGGAATCGGTGGCCCAGCCATTCGGCCTCCATCTCCTTGCGGTCCCGGGTCACACCCGGTCTCTCCTCCACGATGGCGGCGCGACGACCGATGATCCGGTTGAACAGCGTCGACTTGCCCACATTGGGACGCCCGACGATGGCCACCACGGGTAGATCGTTGAACTCGGTGCTCATGTGCTCGCTCCGACCGGCCTTCGTCCCCGTGCGAGGGCCCTCCGCAGGGAGGCGCCATCGGAGGGGATTATCTCCACCGGGTGGGGAAGATCGGCCGGCGACATCCCGTCCAGGAAGATCCCGCCCGATAGACAGACATCGGGGAGCAGGTAGCGGTGTCCCCGGGGCTGGTGGGCGAGAACCCGGGCCACGTCCTCCCCCACCATGAGGCCGGTGACCCCGGTGTTGCCTCCGAAAAACAGGTTGGGAACCTCGATCACCCTGACGTCATCTCGGCCCGACCCACCCATCAGGGGTGAGATCACCGCGGCACCCATCGGACCGGTGAGAATACCGATCGGGGCGTCGGGCCGGGGTCCGATCACCACACCGCCCACTCCGGTGGTCCTCCGGGCCCGGTAGCCCTCGGCCGGGGCCCCGTCCACCGCGGCGAAGAATCCCGACCCCGATCCCACGGTTCTCCCACCGGTGCCCTGAAACTCCTCCATGAACGACCGGGCCATGCCGATCCCGTCCTCGTACATCGGATAGCCCCCGTAGGTCTCGGCCGGGGGGAAATCGGCTCCGGCCATCAGGTAGTACTCGTCGGCGGCGTGGACCAGGCGGCGCCCCAGCCGGGCCAGGAAGATCTCCTGCCACTCGACGACCGTCTCGATCACCGCCTCCGCCTCCTCGGGGGTGTGAGGCCTCAGACCGGCCTCGGTGGAATGACGGCTCACCCCCAGGGGGACCAGGGCCAGATCGGCCAGGGCCGGATAGCGATCGAGGACGTCGCAGAGCGTGGCTTCGAGGACGTCACCGTCGTTCACCGAGGGGCACACCACGATCTGTCCGTGTACCTCGATCCCGTGGGCCAGTAGCGCGTCGAGCCACCTGAGACTCACCGCTCCCCTGCGGTTGCGCAGCATGCGGGCCCGTACCTGCGGATCAGTGGCGTGGATCGAGACGTACAACGGGGAGAGGTTCTCCGACACGACCCGCTCCAGGTCCATCTCGGTGAATCGGGTGAGAGTGGTGAAGTTGCCGTAGAGGAAGGAGAGGCGGTAGTCGTCGTCCTTGAGGTAGAGGCTCCGTCTCATGCCTCTCGGGAGCTGATAGATGAAGCAGAATTCGCAGTGGTTGTCACAGGTACGCACTTCATCGAACAGGGCGGCGTCGACCTCGGCTCCCAGGGGTTCCCCGGGCTCCTTGACCACGGTCACCGTGAGGGTCAGGCCGCCGCGATTGACCTCCATCTCCAGCCGCGGGTCGTCGACGAGGAGCTGCCAGCGGATCACGTCACGGGGGATCTCGCCGTTGATGCTGAGAATCTCATCGCCGACGAGGAGACCGGCCCGCCGGGCGGTGGACTCGGGATTCAGGGAGACGATCCGGGGGTGGGACACCCGATGAAGTGTACGAGGCCCGTTCCACAACCGACTCCCCAACGACCGACACGACCGTTCCACGGCGCACCGGTGGTCCCCGGCGAGGAGGGGACGGCCGAGGTTGTCAGGGCCGAACCTGCTCCCGCAGCCGTCGACGGGCCCGGTGCAGAACCACCTTGGCCGTGTTCGGGCTGACACCCAGGGCCTCGGCGATCTCGCTCGGACCGAACCCGAACTGGGCGGCCAGGGTTATGGCGGTGGCGTCCCGGACGGAGAGTCTCCCCATCCCGGCCCGGACCCGGGAATGCAGATCAACGGCCTCGGCCTCGACCTCGGGGGATCCCGTCACCGTCGGAAGGCGACCCAACTCCAGCTCGTCGTCCCCGTCCAGCCGCGGACGACGGACGCTTCTCCGGTGCTGGTCGATTATCTCCCGGCGGCAGATCTGCAGCACCCAGGGTCGAAAACGCTCCCCGTCGAGCAGCGAACCCAGCCGATCCCACGCCCTCACGAAGGTCTCCTGCACGATGTCGGACACGTCAACCGTGCGTGAGGTCTGGTAGACGGCCACGGCGGTGACCACCGGCTGATACCGGCGGTAAAGCTCATCGAAGGCGCCGGACCCGCCGCCCCGAGCCATCGTCACCAGCTCCCCGTCGGACAGGCCCGACATAGCGGCTGATGGCGTGGCCCGGTTCGCTCTCTGTCTCGTCCCCGACGCCATGGGTGGCATCGTGACAGAGCGCCGTTAGCGGGCCGACCGGCACGCCGCCCCCG
>JALSTE010000569.1 GCA_026983855.1 Acidimicrobiia bacterium | reverse complement strand
AGGGGAACCTGGCCGAGGCGATGAGGATCACCCGGGAGGACAATCCCCTGCCGACCATCCTGGGCCGGGTGTGCGACCACCTCTGTGAGAACACGTGCATCCGCACCCACCTGGATCAACCCCTGGCCATCCGGCACATCAAGCGGTTCATCATGAGTCACGAGGAGACCCCCGTGGTCATCGGGGCCAAGCCGGACAAGCCGGGTCGGGTGGCCATCGTCGGGGCCGGACCGGCGGGGATCGCGGCGGCCACCGAGCTGGGTCTGGCCGGTTTCGGGGTCACGATCTTCGAGGCCCACCCCTATGCCGGGGGCATGGTCGGTGGAGCCATTCCCTCCTACCGACTACCCCTCAGCGACATAGAGAAGGACCTGGCGGTTCTCGATGAGCTGGGGGTGGAGATCCGCTACGGCCAGAAGGCGGGTGAGGACTTCACCATCGATGATCTCCGGGCCGACGGCTACACGGCGGTGATGGTGGCCGTCGGGGCCCAACTGGCGAAGAAGCTGGATCTCCCCGGGGACGACGCCGAGGGGATAATTGACGGAATCACCTTCCTGAGAACCGTGCGCGAGGGCCACCCGATGCCGGTCGGCCCCAGGGTGGGGGTGATCGGCGCCGGTGACACCGCCATGGACTGCATCCGCTCGGCCCTCCGGGTCGGCGCCCCCGAGGTCAACCTCATCTACCGCCGCACCATCGACCAGATGCCCGCCGACCCCGAGGAGATCCAGGCCGCCATGGAGGAGGGCGTCAACATCATCGAGTTGGCCTCACCGGCCGGTCTGGTGGTGGAGGACGGAAAACTCCATGCCCTCACCTGCACTCGGACCGAGTACCGGGGCGAGCGTGACGCCTCGGGTCGGAACATTCCCTTCCCGGTTCCCGACTCGGAGTTCGACATCGAGCTGGACACCCTGATCCTGGCCATAAGTCAGCACTCGGTCCTGGACTTCTTCGGTGATTCACCCCCCGAGCTGACCGACAGGGGCTACATCAGGGTCGATCCCCAGACGTTCGAGTCCTCCATCCCCGGTCTCTACGCCGGTGGCGACGTGGCGGCCCACGGGCCCTCCTCGATCGTGAAGGCCGCCGCCGACGGCAAGGCGGTGGCAGCGGCGATCATCGCCAGGTACACCGACGACGGCGGAGCGAGTCCCGCTGAGGAGACCCCCGAACCGATCGACCTGCAGGGCCTGGTGGTCCGCCGGGCCCGGAGGGAGTATCGGGTGCCGATAAGGTTCACCCCCCTCGACCAGCGGGACGGATTCGAGGAGACCGTCCTCAACTACACCCCCGAGGAGGCGGTGGCCGAGGCCTCCCGCTGCCTGGACTGCGACGACATCTGCAGTCTGTGCGTCGGGGTCTGCCCGAACATGGCCCTCATGACCTACGAGATGGCCCCGGTGTCGCTGAACCTCCCCACCCTGGGCCTCAGCGATGGTGAGGTAGTGGTGGCGGGGGGTCGGGACTTCAGGGTCGACCAGGGTCTGCAGATAGCGGTGCTCACCGACTTCTGCAATGAGTGCGGGAACTGCGTGACCGTGTGTCCCACCTCGGGGGAGCCCTACCGGGACAAGCCCCGTCTGTACCTCAACCGGGAGGACTTCGAGGCCCAGACCGACAACGCCTTCATGTTCACGGCCCGGGACGTGGTGGAGAGTCGGGTGGCGGGGGAGACCCACCGGGCCGAGATGGGGGAGACCATCCGCTACCGGGCGCCGCGGTTCTCCGTGGTGCTCGAGCCGGGCACGATGAACATCGTGGGGACCAGTGTCCACGGCGAGGTGACCGACGGGGAGGAGCTCTCGCTGGATCCCCTGGCCGTGATGCTCACCGTGGCCGAGGGGGTACTGGGTTCCCTGCCCCAGGTGCCGGTGCACTCCGATTCCGGCACCGCCGTGGGGCATCCCGGCTACGCCGAGGTCTGACACCGGCGGGGATCGACTCTCAGTTGTTCCCCGCCGGTGGATCGAGATCTCCGGTTCCGGAGGCGTGGGGGCGTCC
>JALSTE010000568.1 GCA_026983855.1 Acidimicrobiia bacterium | reverse complement strand
CCGCCACACCTGCGCCCTGCTCGACGACGGAACGGTCAAGTGCTGGGGGTCCGGTGAGGACGGCCGCCTCGGCACCGGCTCCACCAGCGACGTCGGCGCCCTGGCTTCGGACATGGGCGACAACCTGCCACCCGTCGACCTGGGCACCGGACGCACCGCCGTGGCCATCAGCGCCGGGGGACGCCACACCTGCGCCCTGCTCGACGACGGAACGGTCAAGTGCTGGGGACTGGGTTCCACCGGTCAGCTCGGGACCGGCGACACCGGGAGCAGGGGGGATCAACCCGGGGAGATGAGTGACAACCTCCCACCCGTCGACCTCGGCACCGGGCGCACCGCCCTGGCCGTGAGCGCCGGTGAGGCCCACACCTGCGCCCTTCTGGACGACAATTCGGTCAAGTGCTGGGGCTACGACGTGGCCGGTCAGCTCGGTCAGGGGAACCGCGACGACATCGGCGACCAGCCCGGGGAGATGGGCGACGCCCTCCCACCCGTGGACCTGGCCTCGGCGCCCTGGGCCGTGTGCCATCCCCGCGAACCGGTCGGCTACTGGCTGGTGGAGGCCGACGGCACCGTGTACGGCTTCGGGGACGCTACCCACTACGGGAATCCGTGGCTCAAACCGGGGCTCACGATCGTCGACATCGCCGCCACCCCCACCGGCTGCGGCTACTGGACGCTGCGCTCCGATGGCCTGGTCCAGCCCTTCGGGGACGCCACTGAACTTGGATCCCTCGACCTGACCGGCCTGACCGAAGGGGAGAGCATCATCTCGATCTCGGTGACCCCCACCGGTGCCGGTCTGTGGGGCTTCACCGACCGGGGGCGGGTGCTCACCCTGGGTGACGCCAGCCCGGAGTTCGCCGGGGCCATCTCCGATCTCTCCGGGCTCGCCCTCAGTGGCCCGATAGTCGACTCGGTGACCACACCATCGGGGAACGGCTACTACATGCTGGGTTCCGACGGCGGGGTGTTCGCCTTCGGCGACGCCCACTACTCGGGCAGCCTGCCCGCCCTGGGTGTCGTACCCAGCCGTCCGACGGTGGGCCTGGTCCCCGACCCCGACGGCTCCGGTTACTGGCTGGTGGCCGCCGACGGCGGGGTGTTCGCCTTCGACGCCCCCTACCGGGGCAGTGTCCCCGGTCTGGGAATCACCGCTCTCAACGCCCCCGTGGTGGGAATGACCCCCTACTCCGACGGCTACCTGCAGGTCGCCTCCGACGGCGGGGTGTTCGATTTCAGTCCCCTTCCCTTCTCCGGGGGCCTGGGCTCCAATCCCCCCGACACCCCCATCGTCGCCCTGGCCGCCGTCTGGCGCTGATCGCCGGGACCGGACGGCTTTGATACCGTCCGCCACGAGCCGGAGGCAGTCCGGTCGCCACCGCCGGGGAGGTATCGAGGGTCATGTCAGGGTCCGCCGGGTCCGACATCTGCACCGACCCCGTGATCCTCGACCAGTGGTACCCGCTACGGGCCCTGGCCGAGCTGCCCGAGGGGTCCGACCACCACACCGAACTGCTCGGGGTTCCCCTCACCTGCGGGATCACCTCGGGCCGTCCCTGGGCCCGGCGGGACCCGACCAACGATGAGCTGCCGGTGCTGGACACCTACGGCTACCTGTGGACCTGCCTGGGAGATCCGCCCCCCGGGGTGTTCGAGATCCCCGAGTACGCCGAGCCCGACCGCCGGTCCATGAACGCCGGCAGTTTCATGGTGGCCACCTCGGCCCCCCGGGCGGTGGAGAACTTCCTGGACATGGGCCACTTTCCCTACGTGCACACCGGGTATCTGGGAATCGAACCCCACACCGAGGTGAATCCCTACGACGTCGAGGTGGTGAAAGGGGAGATCTGGGCCACCCGCTGCGAGTTCTTCCAGCCCAAGGCCGCGGCCACCGCCACCGAGGGCCAGATGTCCCGCTACACCTACCGGGTCCCCAGCCCCTTCGCGGTGATGCTCTACAAGTCCAGCCCCGTCGACCCCGACCGCAGTGACGTCATCGCCCTGCT
>JALSTE010000567.1 GCA_026983855.1 Acidimicrobiia bacterium | reverse complement strand
GCCCCCGAATCGCGGACCCCGACTCAGCTCGGATCCACCCAGGAACTCGATGAGGGCCACCGATCCGGCGGTCAGCAGCATGAGGATGGTGCTCATGGCCAGGGCCCGTCCGATGTTGGCCGCCCCCGGGCGGGACAGGAAGCGGAATATGGCCACCGGGGCGGTGGGGAACTCCGGGCGGGAGATGAAGGAGGTGGCCCCGAACTCACCCAGGGACACGGCGAAGGCGAAGCCGGCGGCCGCCACCAGGGGACGCCGCAGCAGCACGGCGTCGATGGTCGTCCAGACCCGCCGGGGGGAAGCCCCCAGGGTGGCCGCCACCTCCCTCAGGCGGGGATCGATTCGGCGGACGGCCGGGACCAGGAGGCGGACCACGAAGGGGATGCCGATCAGGGCGTGGGCCAGGGGAACCAGCCACGGTGACGCTCTCAGGTCCAACGGTGGTCGATCGAAGGTGATGAGGATCCCGAACCCGACGGTGGCGGCCGAGGTGCCGAGGGGCAGCATCAGCACGGCGTCGGTGAGCCTCACCACCCGGCCGCGGCCGTAGCCCACCGCGGCCGCCGCCAGACCCCCGATGAGGGTGGCCACCAGGGTCGCACCCACGGCGAACATCAGGGAATTGGCCACCGCCGTCAGCGGTGGGACGAACAGGGTGGTCCCACCCCGGGCCAGGCCCCGGTAGTTGTCCAGGGTCCAGCCCCTCTCCGATCTCAGGGAACGGACGGCGAGCAGGGCCAGGGGAAGGGCCAGGAATCCCCCGGTGATCCCGAGCACCCCGCCCACGGTCACACGCTCACCCATCGAACGCATCCGGCGGCGGGTCTGACGACCGGTCACGGTGGTCCCCACCGGGTGACGTCGACGGTCGGGATCCAGTCGGGCGGCCATCCCCAGACCGGTGACGATGAGGGCCATCTGGGTCAGGGCCAGCACCGCGGCCACGTCCAGGTTCAGGAACACGGTGGTCTGGACGTAGGTCTCCACCTCGAGGGTCGTGTGGGTCGGCCCCCCCAGGATCAGAACCACCCCGAAACTGGTGAAGCTGAACAGGAACACGATGGCGGCGGCCGCCAGCACCGCCGGAGCCAGGGCCGGTAGGGTGACGGTGCGGAACGCCCGCTGAGGGGAGGCCCCCAGTACCCGGGCCACCTCGTTCTGGGAGGGATCGAGCCGGGACCAGGCGTCACCGACGGTCCTGATGACCACCGCCACGTTGAAGAAGACGTGGGCGATGAGAATGGCCCAGACCGTGTCCCTCAGGTCCAGACCCAGGATCCCGTCCCGTCCCAGGAGATCGACGAAGGCGGTACCGACCACCACGGTGGGCATCACGAAGGGAACCAGCAGGGCCGAGCGCAGCAGGGACCGTCCCCGGAACTCGAAGCGTCCCAGGGCCCAGGCGGCGGGCATCCCGGCGGCCAGGGTGAGGACGGTGGACACCAGGGCCAGCCAGATCGTGAACCACACCACCCCCCGGAAATGGCCGTCACCGGCGACCCGGAGGAACACCCCGAGATCGGGTCTCCCCCCCGGAGCCAGGCCCCGCACGATGATCCGGGTGACCGGCCACACGAACAGGACCGTGATGAATCCGGCGGGGACCAGGGCCAGTAGCCAACCGATTCGTCGACCGGGGGCGCCGCCGGCCGCGGGTCTCACGACGGTGCCCCGTCTCCGGCATGGCCGGGTGGCGTCACCGGGCGGTTCAGCGGAGGACGGTCTCGGTCCACTGCCCGATCCAGGTCTCGCGGTTGGCCGCCATCTCGGCGGGGGGCAGGGACAGTGGGTCCTCGGGAATCACCGCGAACTGCACGAACTCCGTCGGGAGTGCGGCCTCGGGATTGACCGGGAACACGAACATGGACATCGGTATGTCCTCCTGCACCGGCACCGACAGCAGGAAGTCGATCACCCGGCGGGCCCCGGCGGGGTTGGCGGCCCCCTTGAGCACCCCGGCGAACTCGATCTGTTCGAAGCAGGTGTCCTCGATCACCGCGGTGGGGGCCTGGGCCGGG
>JALSTE010000566.1 GCA_026983855.1 Acidimicrobiia bacterium | reverse complement strand
CTGCGACCGGGGGGCACCTCGAGGGTCAGGGCCGAGCGGGCGAGCTCCACCGTGAAGGCACGACCCTCATCGCGGGGCCTGGTGTTGGCGAAGTACTCGAAGTGGACGGAGTCCTCGGGCCAACCCTGCTCGGCCGCAATCCGCCGGGCGGTGTCGGCCATGGGACCCGGGCCGCAGATGTAGACCTGGTGGCCCGACCGGGGGGTGGAGAGGATCCTCTCCAGTTCGGCCCCGGTCCGGGCCGGGTCCAGGCCCAGGTGGGGGAGGTGGTGTCGACCCAGCCCGGAGGTGAGTTCGGGGAAGGCCAGGTGTTCGGGGCTACGGGCGAAGTGGTGGAGTTCGAAGTCCAGGCCACCGCGTTGGAGGGAGCGGGCCATCGACAGCAGGGGGCTGACGCCGATCCCTCCCGCTATCAGCAGGGTCATCGGGGCGTCCCGCCGCAGGGGGAAGTTGTTGTGGGGGCCCCGAATGGTGATCACGTCCCCGACCGAGAGCGACTGGTGAATCCAGCGGGAACCGCCCCGGGAATCGGGTTCGAGCTTGACCCCGATCCGGTAGACGTCCTGCTCACCGGGCTCGTTGACCAGCGAGTACTGACGGACCATTTCGTGGGGCAGGCAGATGTCTATGTGGGCCCCCGCCTGGACGGTCGGTAGCACCCCGCGAACCGCCTCCAGTTCCAGGGCCACGACGTCGGTGGCGGTGGGCCACTTCCTGACCACCCGGACCTCGATCCCGCCGGTCTCGGTTCGGGGGGTGCCGCCCGGTACTGACACCACGGTAGGCGGCATCGCCGGCGCCCCCGGACGGAAGTCGGCCTCGGACTCGAGTCGGTCCCGCCATTCGGTGAGACACCGGTTGAGGCTCCGCAGCACGGGGATCGTCTCCTCCGGGGCCGGGGTGCGGGCCAGCACCCCCCTGATCACGCACCGCTCCGAGGTCAGCGGTTGGGCGAAGAAGACCACCGAATCGGGACCGGCGCCGGCGACCACCGCGAAGTCCCCCACCGGTCGGTGGGGGGCGGCGACGATCCCCGGGTCCCCTTCGACCAGGGACTCCAGGGCCGCCTGGGCGGGGACGTTCACCACCATGGCCCGCAGCGGTAGGGGGGTCCCCGTGTCCAGGACCGGCCAGGAGTCGGGTGGTTCGTCCCCGGGGTCGGCTCCGAGGCTGGTCCAGATCAGGCCGTGGCGCTCCACCACCGGGTAGACGCGGTTGCACATGGTGCGGGCCGGGGCCTCGGCGGGGTGGGCGGGAATGTAGGTGCACCCCCCGGTCCGGCTGGCGTAGCGCCACCCGTGGTACTGGCACACCAACTCCCGGCCCTCGTTGTGGCCCAGGGAGAGCCGCACCCCCCGGTGCAGGCACCGGTTCTCCCAGACGTTCACGTGGCCGTCGTCGTCCCTCCACACGGCCAGCTCCCGACCGGCCAGGACCGCCTCCACCACGTGGTGGGCCACGGCGTCGTCGGAGGCGGCCACGGGGAACCAGCCCCCGGTCTCAGGCGGGTGTGACGCCATAGCTCACCCCCAGTTCCCTCAGGTGGCGGCGGTAGACGATGGAGGTGTGGTCGGCCCGGATCGGGACCTCGGCCCGGGGATCGAGGGGGAGGCGCCGGGGCACCTGGTTCTCGAGTATGGGCTTGTCCTGGGCGAAGATGATCTGCTGGAACCTCTTGATGGCGGCGTCGGAATTGACCTCGTCGAGGAGACACAGGAAGTTGTGGGCCACCACCCGCTCATGGCCCATCGGTTGCAGCAGCAGGGCGATGACGTCACTGCGGTCGGGGTCGACGGGGCTGGACTTGTAGAGCATCACCGCGAAGGGGCTGGGGACCCGGTAGGTGTAGCGGGACATCTGGCCCTCGGTGGCGGTGGCCGCGGCCATGGGCTGGAAGAACTCACAGCGGGTGGCCCAGATCTCCCCGTTCACCACCTCGACGTCGTAGGGCTTCACCTCGGTGTGGGGTTCGATTCCCAGATAGCCGGTGTGCACGTAGGGAAAGTGGCCCATGTCCAGGAA
>JALSTE010000565.1 GCA_026983855.1 Acidimicrobiia bacterium | reverse complement strand
CTCCACTCCTGGATGAACCCCAGGATTCCGTTGAGTACGACGATCACCATGATCGTGGCCGCGTCGGTGACCTCCCCCACGGCCACCGAGACGACGGCGGCGATCAGCAGGATGAAGATCAGAACGTCGGCGAACTGACGGGCCAGGACCCGGTACCAGGGGTCCTCCCCGGTGCGTTGAAGCCGGTTGGCGCCGTACTCCCGGCGGCGACGGCGGGCCTCCCCGGCCTCGAGGCCCCGGTCGGGATCCACGTCGAGGATCAGCGCCACCTGGTCCACGCCGAGGGCGTGCCAGGCCCGATCCTCGCCGCCGTTGACGGCCGGGGTGACGATTCCCCCGTCTCCCCCGTCGCCCGTGTCGGTTCCGGACGTGGTCATGACGGATCTTCCGGGGTTGGTGGTCGTGGTGTCGGCGTCTGCCGGCGGTCAGGTCGTGGTGAGGTTTCATCAGGTCGTTCAGAGGAGACGGCCGGTGCCGCCCGGGCCCTGATCTCATCCCCCCAGTGCCTGAGCATCACGGCCAGCAGGGGGGGTACCAACAGGGTCGAGAGCGAGGAGGCGGCCACGAGGGCCGTGAACAGCCGCTCATCGATCAGCCCGGCGGTCAGCAGGAGCTGGGCCACGATGATCTCGGTGGTGAGTCGGGCGTTGACCCCGATCCCCACCGCCCAGGCCTCGACCTCGTCCATGAGATGGAGGGGCACCATCAGCCAGGTACCGGCCAGCTTTCCCGCGAAGGCGGCGCCGAACAGGGCCAGGGCCAGTGCGGGGACCTCGATCAGGCCGGCCAGGTCTATGTTCAGGCCTATCCACAGGAAGAAGATCGGGCCGAACAGGCCGTAGCTCACGGCCGCGATCTCCCGGCCGGTGTCGACCCCCACGTCCCTCTCGCTGGTGAAGACCGGTCTCATTATCACCCCGGCGACGATGGCTCCCACCACCAGGCCCAGGTTCACGGCCTCGGAGAGTCCCCCGAGGGTGAACAGGGTGACCACCACGAGGAACGTGAGGTTCTGGGGATCAGCCGGAAGCAAACGGGCCAGGGCGGGTACCAGCCAGCGGTGGGCGACCCAGGTGACGGCCACGAACACCACTGCTCCGATCAGCACCGCCACCATCTCCCCGCCCCCCGACTCACCCCCCTCCCTGACACCGATCCAAACCGACACGAAGGCCACCATGAACAGTTCGATCACGTCGTCGAGGACACCGGCGCCGACGATGAAGTGGCCGACCCTGGTGTCGACCAGTCCGAACTCGTCGAGGATCGGGACCACGACCGCCTCGGCGGTGGGCATGCGCGTCAGACCCACCACGAAGGCCACGGTGAGGCCGTAGGCGAAGGCCAGCCCGACCGCCACACCCAACAGGAAGGGGATCATCGTACTGATCACGGTGAGGATCACGATGTCCCGCCCGGCCCGCCTCATCTCCCCCAGGTCGATCTGGAGCCCGATGTAGAACAACAGGAACAGGACCCCGATCTGGGCCAGGAAGGTGAACACGCTCCCGGTCGCCCCCTCCGAGAGGTCATCGAGGAGATAGGTGAAACGGGCGGCCATGCCGACGAACAGGGCCCCCACGATCACGGGAATGCGCACCCTCCGGAGGGCGGCCCCCAGCAGATAGGCGGCGGTGAAAAGGAGCGCCAGGTCGATGAGGAGCCGCCCGATCTCACTCTCGGTCATGTCGATGGTCCATGGTGGGGTGGCTCGGGGTGGAGGTGACGGGGGGTACGTCGCACGTGACCGGAGGGGCCGGTCAGAAGCCCCTCCGAGCGGGCCCGTCGTTCCCGGGCCGCGGGGTCCTGCCGGTAGAAGCCCCGGAGAACCCCGTACAGATCGGGCTTGGAGTGCTCCATGTCCATGGGCCGGTCGAAGAACACCTCGGTGGCCACGGCGAAGAACTCCCCCGGGTTGATACCGGCGTAGGGATCCAGCAGATGTCCGGACCGGCCCTGGCGAACGGCTTCGTACTCCCGGGTGCACACCTCCACCCACCTCCGGCGTAGTGTCCGGTCCGGGAGCGGAGGGGTGCCGTCGATCCCGCCGCCGGCCATGTCCAGTTTGTGGGCGAACTCGTGATAGACGACGTTGTGACCCCGTTCGGGGTGGCGGGCCTCCCTGCGGGCCGCATCCCAGGCGATCAGGACGGGCCCGTTCTGGATCGCCTCGCCGAGCACGGGCATCGGTGCGTCGGTGACCACCCCTCGGATCCCACTGGACTTCGGTCCCCGGATCACGGCCGTGGTCGGATGAACGATTATGGAACTCACCGGTCGGTAGTAGTCGTACTCCAGGGAGAGGATGAGCAGGGCGGCTTCGGCGGAGATCAGAAGCTTGATCTCCTCGGTCAGTTCGAATCCCCGTGCCGCCTCCCACCGCTTGTCCACCAGCAGCAGCCTGATGAGGTCCTCCATCGTCGACCTCTCCTGCTCGTCGAGTAGAGCCCAATGGAACATGTCGGCCCGGAGGATCTCCCTCCACTCGGGGGCGAAGGGGATCTGCCGGGCCCGGTGTCGACGCGAGTGGGGCAGCGGCAGGTGCATGCGCCCAGTCTCGCGCCCCCCGGTGGCGGGGTCAGGGGACCGAGGTCCCCTTCGGTCCCCTCCGCCAACCGGTCGTGGGCCGCACCGGGTGGGGGAGTCGACACCTGCGATCGGGCCTGGTCGATGAGATCGCCGGGTATTCGGGTCCTAGGCTGCAACCGAGTGCAGGTGTCTCGATCCCGGCGGGCCGATCCCGGCCGGCCGGACCAAGGAGAGCGGTGAGTGTCATGGCGAGGTACGTACGCTGGTTCGACGAGATCGGAATTGACGACATCCCCTCGGTCGGGGGTAAGAACGCCTCTCTCGGGGAGATGCACCGGGAACTCGGCCCCGAGGGGGTCATGGTGCCCAATGGATTCGCCACCACGGCGGAGGCCTATCGCCGGATGATCTCCGAGTCGGGGGTCGACCGCACACTCCACGAGCTGCTCGACGACATCGACAAGAGCGACATCTCAGAGCTGGCCCGGAGGGCCAAGGCGGCCCGGGACGCGGTCTACGCCGCCCCCTTCCCCCAGGGGCTGGAGGAGGAGATCCTCGCCGGGTACCACAAGCTCATCGAGGAGTACGGTCCCGACCTGACCGTGGCGGTGCGGAGTTCGGCCACGGCGGAGGACCTGCCGAACGCCAGCTTCGCCGGTCAGCAGGAGACCTACCTGAACATCTCCGGTGACGAGATGCTCCTCGACGCCTGCCACCGTTGCTACGCCTCTCTGTTCACCGACCGGGCCATCTCGTACCGGGTCGACCAGGGATTCGACCACTTCTCAGTGGCCCTGTCCATCGGCATCATGAAGATGGTGCGCTCCGACCTGGCGTCCAGTGGGGTCATGTTCTCCCTGGACACCGAGACTGGATTCCGCGATGTGGTGTTCATCAACGGGTCCTACGGGTTGGGAGAGAACGTGGTCCAGGGGGCCGTGGACCCCGATGAGTTCTACGTGCACAAACCGACCTACGACAAGGGCTACCGGGCCGTGCTGCGCCGGACACTGGGATCCAAGAAGATCAAGATGGTGTACGCGACCGGAGACAGCCGCACCACCACCCGCAACGTACCCACCCCGGCGGAGGACCGGGCCCGGTACTGCCTTACCGACGACGAGGTCCTCACCCTCGCCGGATACGCCATCGCCGTCGAGAGGCACTACAGCCACAAGGCCGGTCATCCCCGGCCGATGGACATGGAGTGGGCCAAGGACGGCCTGGACGGAAAGCTGTACATGGTGCAGGCCCGCCCCGAGACCGTGGCGTCCCAGATGAACGCCGAGGTGCTCGAGGAGTACCACCTGCAGGGGACCGGAAGGGTCCTGGTCACCGGGCGGGCCGTGGGGGCCCGCATCGCCTCCGGTGAGGTCAGGGTGGTCCCCGACGTGCACCACCTCTCGGAGTTCCGGGCCGGGGAGGTCCTCGTCGCCGACACGACCACCCCTGACTGGGAGCCGGTCATGAAGACCGCGGCCGCGGTGGTCACCAACCGTGGGGGCCGGACCTGCCACGCCGCCATCGTGGCCCGGGAGCTGGGTATCCCCGCCATAGTCGGGACTGATGACGCCACCCGGGTGCTGAAGACCGGCACGGAGGTGACCGTGTCCTGCGCCGAGGGCGACATCGGCCGCGTCTACGAGGGGGTCATCCCCTTCACGGTGGAGAGGACCGACCTCTCCGAGATGGGTCGACCCCGGACCCAGGTGATGGTGAACCTCGGAAATCCCGACATCGCCTTCGGAACCGCCCAGATTCCCAACGACGGCGTTGGACTGGCTCGCATGGAATTCATCATCAACGAGTACATCAAGGCCCACCCGATGGCCCTGATCCACCCTGAGAAGGTCACCGACGGGTCGGTGAGGGACCGCCTGGCCGAACTCACCGCCGGGTACGGGAGTGGCCACGACTTCTTCGTCCGTCAGCTCTCGGAGGGGGTGGGGACCATAGCGGCGGCCTTCTACCCCAAGCCGGTGATCGTGCGGATGTCGGACTTCAAGACCAATGAGTACGCCACCCTCCTCGGGGGAACCGATTTCGAGCCGGTGGAGGACAATCCGATGCTCGGGTTCCGGGGTGCCTCGCGCTACACCCATCCCGCCTACGCCGAGGGTTTCGCCATGGAGTGCGAGGCCATGAAGCGCGTACGTTCGGAGATGGGACTGACGAACGTGAAGCTGATGATCCCGTTCTGCCGAACCGTCCCCGAGGGCCGGAGGGTGTTGGAGGCCATGGCCGCCGCCGGGCTGGAACGGGGCCGTGACGGTCTCGAGATCTACGTCATGTGCGAGATTCCCAACAACGTCATCCAGGTCGACGCGTTCAGTGAGATCTTCGACGGCTTCTCCATCGGTTCCAATGACCTCACCCAGCTCACCCTGGGGGTGGACCGTGACAGTGAGATCGTGGCCTTCGACTTCGATGAGCGGGATCCCGGGGTCATGGAGATGATCCGCCTCGCCGTCGAGGGGGCCAAGCGCAACCACCGTCACTCGGGGATCTGCGGTCAGGCCCCCTCGGACTATCCCGAGGTGGCCGAGTACCTGGTGGGTCTCGGTATCGACTCGATCAGCCTGAACCCCGACACCGTGCTGGCCACGACCCGTCGGATACTGGCGGTGGAGGGGTCGGGCTGACCGGTCGCTGAGTTTCTCTACCGTGCTGGCCGCGACCCGTCGGATACTGGCGGTGGAGGGGTCGGGCTGACCGGTCGCTGAGTTTCTCGGGGATTCCGGTATCCATCGGGTTCCGTCATTCGTCTCAGGGGAGAATCTGGGAAAACCGGTTACGGCAACCGGCCGGAACCGACGGATCAGACAGAGGAGAAAGCAATGTCGTTCGCAAATGAGGCCAACTGGGACCGTATCGCCCGGGTCGTGCTCGGGATCGTGCTGCTCATCGTGGGCTTCGGGGTCATCGGGGGCACGGGTGGAGTGATCCTCGGGATCATTGGACTCGTTCCCCTTCTTACCGGCCTGATCGGATGGTGCCCGGCCTACGCCCTGTTCCACTTCGGAACCAAGGAGCACAGCGGCACCTCGGCCTGAGCCCCGTGACCACCGCCACCCCCACGACGCTGAGCCCCGGCGGGGAATCATGAGCCCTTCGGGGCCGGTCCCCTCCCGGGGGGCGGTCGTGGTCGACGTCTGGGCCACCTGGTGTGGTCCGTGCCGGACCATGGACCCCATCCTCACCAGGGTCTCCGCCGAGTTCGCGGGACGGGTGGATCTGGTGAGGCTCGAGGTTGGTGATGACACCGACCTCGTATCCGGTCTGGGGGTCATGGGTGTGCCCACCCTCATCTCCTTCCGAGACGGGGGGGAGGTCGGTCGGGTCACCGGCGGGGTCGGGGAGGAGGCCATAAGGGCCATGTTCCGGGCCGCCGCCGTCGGGGGAGGGCCCACACCACCCTCGGCCAACACCACCGACATGGCCCTGCGGGGTCTGGTGGCCCTGGTGCTGCTGGTGGCGGGCCTGTCCCTGGGTCCGAGCTGGCCCCTGGTGGGGGTCGGCGTGGCCCTCGGGTTGTGGATGGTGTTGAATCTGGTTCAGACCGTCCGCCTCAACCCCACGGGTCCGGGTGGTTCCCCGAGCCGCCCGGAGGCGCCCGATGGAGTCCCCTGACAAGCCGAAACTGGCCGAGCTGATCTCCGCCGAGGTGGATCCGCTCTACCGTTTCGCCCTGAGTCTGAGCGGCGACCCCTCCCGGGCCGCCGACCTGGTCCAGGACACGGTGGTCCGGGCCATCGAGAGGCAGGACCAGTACCGGGGTGGCTCCCTGAGGGCCTGGCTGAAGCGGATCCTGCACAACCTGGCCGTGGACCGGGCCCGTCGGGCCTCCCACGAGATGGTGGTGGAGAGGGTCGAGGATCTGTGGCGGAGCGACGACTACACAGTGGACACCGCTGACGTCGTGGCCCAGATCGAGGACCTCGAGGACCTCCGGGACGCCCTGGGGAGCCTGCCCTTCATCTACCGGTCCGCGGTTGTGCTCCACGACGCCGAGGGCCACACCGCGGCGGAGATCGCCGACATAGCGGGGATCTCCCTACCGGCCGCCAAGCAGAGGTTGCGCCGGGGACGAATGATGCTCGTGAGCGCACTGGACGAGAAATCCACGGCCCGCAACCGGGCCTTACACAAGGGAGTCCCCATGAGATGCTGGGATGCCCGGCAACACATATCTGAGTATCTGGACGGGGCCCTCGACGGCCCGACGGCCCGGGCGGTGGAGGCCCACCTGACGACCTGCCCCACCTGCCCACCTCTCTACGCGGCCCTGGTGAGCGTGCAGGACCGCATGGACGGCCTGAGGGACCCCGACTCGGTTGTGCCCCCGGAATTGAGTGACAAGATAGAGGCCCATCTCGCGGGCCGGGGGTGAGTTCCCCGCCCGGTTCGACCCGACCGGCGGAGAAATTCCATGACCAAGGTCCCCAGCTCCCCTCCCCCCGGCGACAAGCCGGTCGGATCGGCGCCGCCACCGCCTCCCTGGTGGCGGGCCTACCTGCTGCCCCTCGGGATCCTGCTGACACTGCTGCTCCTGTTCCGGGTACCGAGCAGCGAACCCCAGAGGACGGAGCTGACCTACAGCGACTTCATTTCGAAGGTCGATGACGGCAAGGTCGACACGGCCGAGATCTCCGTGGACGGAAAGACCACGGGGAAACTGGCCGACGGCACGGAGTACAAGACGGTGATTCCCACCGAGCTGGCCGGGGAACAGACCCTGGACCGCCTCGTGGATCAGGGGGTCGACATCACCGCCGACAACAACAAGACGACCAGCGGTGAGGCCATCTTCTCCATCCTGCTGGCGTTCGGACCCCTGGTCCTGCTGGTCGTGTTGTGGATCTGGATGGGGAAGAAGGCCGGATCCCAGATGGGCGGCCTGATGGGAATCGGTCGTTCCACCGCCAAGGTGTTCGACTCGGAGAAGCCCAGCACCCGGCTGGACGACGTCGCCGGTTACGACGGGGTCAAGAGGGAGGTTCTCGAGATCGTCGACTTCCTCAAGGATCCCGGTCGCTACAAGAGGGCCGGGGCCATGGCCCCTCGGGGGGTGCTCATGACCGGTCCGCCGGGTACCGGCAAGACCCTCCTGGCCCGGGCGGTGGCCGGCGAGGCCGACGTGCCGTTCATCAGCGTCACCGGCTCGAGCTTCGTGGAGATGTTCGTGGGGGTGGGCGCGGCCCGGGTCCGGGACCTCTTCAACGAGGCCCGCAAGAGGGCTCCGGCGATCATCTTCATCGACGAGATCGACGCCATCGGGCAGCGGCGGGGTGGGGCCATGGCCATCAGCAACGATGAACGGGAACAGACCCTGAACCAGCTGCTGGCCGAGATGGACGGGTTCGACAGCAGCGAGGGCATCGTCGTGTTGGCTGCGACCAACCGCCCCGAGATCCTGGACCCGGCCCTGGTCCGTCCGGGCCGGTTTGACCGTCAGGTGGTGGTACCCCTGCCCACCCAGGACGACCGGGCCAAGATTCTGGCCGTGCACTGCCGGGGAAAGAAGCTGGCCGACGACGTGGATCTCGATGTCGTGGCCCGCGGCACCCCCGGCTTCTCCGGCGCCGATCTGGCCAACCTGGTCAACGAGGCCGCGATCAGGGCGGCCCGGGACCGCCGCCAGGTGATCACCGCCGAGGACTTCGACGCGGCCCGGGACCGCATCCTGCTGGGTCGGCGGGAGGGATCGAACGTCCTGCTGCCCGAGGAGAAGAGGGCGGTGGCATTCCACGAGTCGGGCCATGCCCTGGTGGCGGCCTACAGCGAGAACGCCGACCCGATCCACAAGGTGACGATCCTCCCCGCCGGTCAGGCCCTCGGGGTCACCCACCAGTTGCCCCTGCACGAGCGGCACCTCTACAGCGAGGCCTACATGTACGACCTGCTGGCCGTGCAGATGGGAGGGCGTTCGGCCGAGCTGGTGGTGTTCGGTGAGGGGTCCACCGGCGCCGCCAATGATCTGGCCAACGCCACCCAGATGGCCACCCGGATGGTCCGCGAATTCGGACTCTCCCCCCGCATCGGGCCCATCGGATACCCCGGGGGCGGACCCATGTACCTGCAGGGTGGAAATGAGGTCACCTCCAAGCCCTACTCCGATGAGACCCAGAGGGCCATAGACCTCGAGGTCAAGAGGATTCTCGACGAGGCCGAATCCCGGGCGGTGAACATACTCCGGACCCATCGCGACGCCCTCGACCGGCTGGCGGAGCGCCTGCTGGAGGAGGAGACGGTGGACGGGGCGGTGGTCTATGAGGTTGCGGGACGTCCGCCGCCCAAGGGCGCCAGTCAGATTCTGGGTACCGCCAAGCCCCATCCCCATCCCAGGACCTCCACCTCGGAGCCGCTGGCGGCGGCGCAATCGGGAGACGGATCAACCCAGGGCTCCGGGTGAATCCCGGTGTACCCGGGTCGCGGCCCGGCCGGGCCTCCCGGGGGTGGGGCCCGGGGATCAGGTGATCTCGTCGAGTACGAGGGGTCGGGCCTCGGGCTCCTCGTCGGCCACCACCCAGGCCGCCTCCAGCCGCTCGAGAGCGGCGGTCAACTGTCCGGGGGTGTTGTAGGCGATCCGGGCCAGGGGATCACCCTCGGCCACCTCGTCGCCGCGGTGGGCCAGGACCGTGATCCCCACCGCGGGGTCGATGCTGTCCTCGGCCCGGGCCCGACCGGCTCCCAGTCGCACCGCCGCCGTTCCGATGTCGAGAGCATCGCAGCGGGTCACGAAGCCCCGGCGAGGGGAGACCAGGACGTGGGTGTGGGAGGCGCGGGGTAGCCGGGTGGTGTCATCCACCACCCCGGGGTCCCCGCCCTGATCGGCAATCACCGACCGGAGAACCTCCAGGGCGGTGCCGTCGTCCACGGCCCGCTGCATGGCGGCGCGGGCGGCTCCGGAGTCGGCGGCCACCCCGCCGAGGATCAGCATCTGGGAACCGAGGCGGAACACC
>JALSTE010000564.1 GCA_026983855.1 Acidimicrobiia bacterium | reverse complement strand
CCACCGACGGGGAGACCGAGGAGGTGGCACTGCCCACCAACGGCTGGGGACTCAAGTTCGGTATCGACGACGCGGTGGAGATCGAGACCCGCCTCAAGCAGGTCCTCGATCTCTGAGGACCACCCGCCGGATTTGTCCCCAACCCTCACGGATCCGCACCCCGGGGGACCTCTCCGTCGCTGGGCCCTGGGAGTCTCGGCTCCCCGGCTCCCTCACCCCGACGATGTCGAGGACCGGTCGGACCCACCTCAGGGATGGACGCCGGCGGAAGCACGGTTCCCGAAGGACCGCCGGTAGTCGGTGGGGGTGGTCCGGGTCTCCCGCCGGAAGTGGCGCCGCAGGTTGGCCGCACCGCCCAGGCCGCACCGGTCGGCCACCGCGTCGATGCCCAGGTCCGTGGTCTCCAGCAGCTCCCGGGCCCGCAGGACCCTCTGTCGGGTGAGCCAACGGAACGGTGAACGGCCGGTGGCGGCCTCGAACCGACGGGCGAAGGTGCGGGGGCTCATGTGGGCCCGGGCGGCCAGATCAGCCACGGTCAGGCGCCGGTGGAGGTTGGCCACCGCCCATCCGATGGTGTCAGCCAGAGGATCCCCCACCGGCGGCACGGGTGGAGCCCCGGCGAATTGGGCCTGTCCACCTTCACGGTGCGGGGGGACGACCAGACGGCGGGCCACCTGATTGGCCACACCCTGGCCATGGTCCCGGGCGATGAGGTGCAGGCCCAGGTCCAACCCGGCCGCGCTCCCCGCCGAGGTCAGGATGTCGCCGTCGTCCACGTACAGCACGTCGGGTCGCACCTCGATCCCGGGATGGGCCGCCCGAAGCTGTTCGGTGTGGCGCCAGTGGGTGGTGGCCGGGCGGCCTTCGAGCAGACCGGTGGCGGCCAGCACGAACACACCCGAGCAGATGGACAACAACCGAGCTCCCCGGTCGTGGGCCGATCGGAGAGCCTCCACCAGGGCCGGGGACGGGCTCTCCCCCGGGTCCCGCCAACCGGGAATCACCACCGTGCCCGCGGTCTCGATCCGGGAGAGGTCGGTCCCCACCGTTACCTCCAGCCCGGCCAGGGTCCGGATCGGGACCGGGTCCGCCGACACCACCTCGAAGTCGTACCAGTCGACGTTCACCTCGGGCCGGTCCAGACCGAAGAGCTCCGTGGCCACCCCGAACTCGAAGAGGCACAGACCGTCGTAGGCGACGGCCACCACCGACCGGTTGAGCGGAGCCATGGCAGGATCGTAGTGAACATTGTCATTTCCGCCACTCGAACCCGACGGTCCGCCGCCCCATCGTGGATACCCAACCCCCGACCGGAAGGACTCCCGATGAGCACCGCGACCCCCTCCCCCGTGACCACGATCCCCCCGGTCCCACCGGAGGTGGCCGCCGATCACTTCGAGAGGCTCCTGGCCCTGGAGACCGACTGCTGGGACGTTCACCAGTCGATGACGGGTGCCGAACCCGACTTCGTGCTGCTCCACGTGAACGGTGACCGCAGGGGATTCGACTCGGGCCACGTACCCGGGGCCACCTTCATGCCCCACGGGACCATCAGCGAGGACTCCCTGGTCGGCTACCCGGCGGACACCGTGTTCGTCGTCTACTGCGCTGGACCCCACTGCAACGCCGCCGACCGGGCCGCGGCCCGACTGGCCCGGCTGGGCCGACCGGTGAAGAAGATGATCGGGGGCCGGGTGGGCTGGCTGGACGAGGGATTCCAACTCGAGACCTCCTGACCCCGCCGACCGGCAGGAGTCACCACCACGAAGACCCCCGCCCGACGGAATACACCACCACCCAAACCCCGACCCGAATCAGTGGGTTCAGGTGGGGACGTCGCTGGAGCCGGGGGCCGTCGGTTCCAGCACCCGCAGTATCCGGGCCACGTGTCGGTCCACGTCGATCTCGTCCAGGGCACCCGGTGGACCCAGGCCGCGCATCACCAGCGGGGCCTCGATCGTCAGGAAGAAGTCCTCGTAGTCGATGTCGTCGGCGATCTCCCCCCGGGACCGACCCCGTTCGTAG
>JALSTE010000563.1 GCA_026983855.1 Acidimicrobiia bacterium | reverse complement strand
CCGTCACCACCACCGCCTGTCCGAAGTGGCCACCGGCGGGATCAGCCGGCGCCCGACGCCGAGGCGATCCGGTCGAGCAGGGTCTCCCCCGCCCGCAACGGGAAGTGGCACGAAACCTGGTGGGCCTCCCCCATGTCCACCAGTTCGGGTACCTCCTGGGCACACACGTCCTGGGCCACCGGGCACCGGGTGCGGAAGTGACAGCCCGAGGGGGGGTTGGCCGGGCTGGGCAGATCCCCCTCCAGCACGATGCGCTTCCGACTGCGTTCGATGCGGGGGTCGGCCACCGGCACCGCGGACAGGAGGCTGGCCGTGTAGGGGTGGGCCGGGTGCTCGTAGACCACGTTGCGGTCGGCCACCTCCACGATGCGGCCCAGGTACATGACCGCCACCCGATCGGAGATGTGGCGGACCACGGACAGATCGTGGGCGATGAACATGTAGGAGAGGTCGAACTCCTCCTGGAGCTCCTCGAGGAGATTGATCACCTGGGCCTGGATGGAGACGTCGAGGGCCGAGACCGGCTCGTCCAGGATGATCAGGGTGGGACGCAGGGCCAGGGCCCGGGCGATGCCGATTCGCTGCCGCTGCCCCCCGGAGAACTCGTGGGGGTAGCGATTCCCGTGCTCGGGGGCCAGGCCCACGGCCTTGAGCAACTCCCCGATGCGGTCCCGGATGTCGCCGCGGGACATCCCCGCCACCTGCATGGGCTCGGCGATGATCTGGTTCACCGGCATACGGGGATTCAGGGAGGCGAAGGGGTCCTGGAACACGACCTGCATCTCGGCCCGGAGGGCCCGCATCCGACTCTTCGGGGCCCAGGTTATGTCCTCGCCCTTGTAGGTGACGCGACCCGAGGTGGGTTCTATCAGGCGCAGGATCGTGCGTCCCAGGGTGGTCTTGCCGCACCCGGACTCACCCACCACCCCGAGGGTCTCATTGGCGTCGATGTGGAGATCGACCCCGTCCACGGCCCGGACCCAGCCGACGATGCGACGGAACACCCCGTGCCGGATCGGGAAGTGGGTCGCCAGCTTCTCGACCCGCAGGACGGGCTCGACGCCGGAGAGGTCCCCTGAGGGGATGGCGTGATCGACGGGGGCGGTCATTGGTGCACCTCCACCATGACCTCGAGTTCGGGGAGGTCACCGGAATGGAAACAGCGGGTCGAGTGGCCGGGGGCGACCTCCTCGAGATCGGGGACACCGCTGAGGCAGATCTCGGTGCGGAAGGTGCACCGGGGCCGGAACGAACATCCCCGGGGCAGGTTGATGAGGCTGGGCGGGGCCCCCGGAATGGGAGTCAGGCGGGCCGTCTCCCGGGCGTCGAGACGGGGGATGGAGGCCATCAGGCCCCGGGTGTAGGGGTTGGAGGATCCGTAGAACACCTCGTCGGTGGTCCCCGTCTCCACGATGCGCCCCCCGTACATGACCTGGATACGGTCGGCCAGGCCGGCCACCAGGCCCAGATCGTGGGTGATGAGCATCATCGCCGCCCCGGTGGCGTCCTGGGCCGCCTTCATGGTCTCGATCACCTGGGCCTGGATCGTGACGTCGAGGGCGGTGGTGGGCTCATCGGCGATGAGGAGCTTGGGGTCGTTGGCGATGGCCATGGCGATCATGGCCCTCTGACGCATGCCCCCGGAGTACTCGTGGGGGTACTGGCGGGCCCGGCGTTTGGCCTCGGGAACCCCCACCAGATCGAGCAGTTCGGCGGCCCGCTCCATGGCCGCCTTCTTCTGTATGTCGCGGTGGATCCAGATGGCCTCGGCGATCTGGCCCCCCACGGTGAACACCGGGTTGAGGGCGGTCATCGGGTCCTGGAAGATCATGGCGATCTCGTCGCCACGTATCCGGCGCATGGTCTTTTCGTCGAGGCCCAGCAGTTCGTGCCTCCCGAAGTGGGCCGAACCGGTGATCTCCGCCGACTTGGGATGGAGACCCATCACCGCCAGGGCGGTCACCGACTTGCCCGAGCCGGACTCACCCACCACGGCCAGAACCTCACCGGCGCGGATGTCGAAGGAGACGTC
>JALSTE010000562.1 GCA_026983855.1 Acidimicrobiia bacterium | reverse complement strand
GGCTCCCCCGCCGCGGGGGCCGCCGGGGCGGGAGCTGAAATCGACCGGCCGGCCACGGAATCGGAGTCCGACGGGGCCGGGGACCGGGAACCGGTGGTCGTGGTGGTGGGGGCCGGAGAGCTCGCGGGAACCTCGGTGGTGCCGGGGCTCACGGCTCCGCCGGTCGTTCCCCCGGCGGTGACCGTGCCCTCCGTCGGGGGTGGGGTCGGTTCCTCGACCACCAGGATCAGTTCCCCCGGGGCGGTGAACACCACGCCATCGGTGGTGGTCGTGCTGCCAGTGGCGCCGGACTCCTCCGCCGACGCACCCCCTGCTCCCACCACCTTGTTCTCGCGCGGACCCAGGGCCACGGCCAGCCCCAGGATGACGAGGGCGGCCACGGCCAGGGCGAAGGCCTTCTCGTGCCTCAGATGAACGTCCATCACCTGAACCCATCGGCGCCGCATCCGGGACCTTGAGAACCCCCCGTCCGCTCATGGGTCTCAGGACTCGAGGAACTCCATGGCGCTGGTGGCCAGGGTCTCCACCTGACTGCGGAACAGGTCCAGATCGACGTCCTCGGTGTCGCCCATCGCCCCGTGCAGATAGCGGTTCAGGACCCCCTCGACGATGGCCGCCAGACGCCAGTATGAGAAGGCCCGGTAGTAGTCGACCTGCCCGACGTCACGGCCCGAGAGTTCGGCGTAGCGGTCGAGAAGTTCCCTACGGGAGGGGAACCCCCCGGCCAGGGTCGGTGAACTGGTGCCCGAGGGAAGTTCGCCGGGCGCCACCCAGTTGTTCATCAGGTACCCGACGTCGGCCATGGCGTCGCCGAGGGTGCAGAGTTCCCAGTCCAGTACGGCGCGGACCTGGCCCCCACCGGTGATCATGTTCCCCAGCCGGTAGTCACCGTGGACTATGGCGGTGCCGATCTGCTCGGGAAGGCGCTCGGACAGCAACCGGTGGGAATCGTCCATCTCGGCCAGGTCCCGGGTCTTGGAGCTCTCCCACTGGCGGGCCCACCTCTTCAACTGCCTTGCGATGTAGCCGTCCCGGCGGGCCAGTTCCCCCAGACCCACCCGATCGGGGTCGACTGAATGGAGCTGGGCCAGAACCTCGACCAGGTGGAACCCGATCGACCGGCGCTCCGACGCGTCTATGCCCGCCGCCGTCTCCTCATCGTGGAGAACCGCCCCCTCGACGAAGTTCATGACGTAGAAGGGTGCCCCGTTGACGGTCTCGTCGGTGCAGAGTCCCAGTGTGGTGGGAACCGGCACATCGGACCGTCTCACGGCGGTGACGATGCGATGTTCGCGCGCCATGTCGTGGGCCGTGGCCAGAACATGACCCGTCGGGGGACGACGGAGAACCAGGGCCCGACCCCGGGAGTCCTCGACCCGGTAGGTCAGGTTCGAGTGACCTCCCGCTATGAGGGAGAACGACAGGGGCGGGGACACACCATCGACGTTGGCCTCCATCCATCGGGTGACCCTGTCGGGTTCAATCCCAACGGGTACCGATGTCGGATCTCCCCCGGGATCGTCTGCGACTCCGGTGTCTTCACCGCTCATGGCCTGTCTCCCCTCGAACCACGGGAATCGTAGTTGTGGCGACCCTCGGATCCGCCATTCGACCCCGGCCGGGAAAAGGGGTCGTCAGATACCGACATGTGGGCAACGGTCCGGAACGGTCCCGCGACGGTGGGCCGACCCGGGCGACATGGCCGTCAGATCGCCACCCCTCGGGACCTGAGATCCTCCAGTACGGACCGGTAGCCCTCGAATACGACGCCCTGGAAGCCGAGGTCCAGGGCGGTCCGGACGTTGCGCTCGGAGTCGTCGGTGAACCAGGTCCTCTCGGCGGTGAGACCGTGGCGATCCAGCAGGAGCCGGTAGATCCCGGGATCGGGCTTGGTGATTCCCTCATGGCCGGATACGACCAGCCCGTCGAACCAGGCGATCCAGTCGAACGCCGCCTCCGCCCGGGGGAAGGTCTCCGCCGACCAGTTGGTCAGGGCGAAGATACGGTGACCGGCCCCCCTGAGCCGATCCAGCAGGCCCACCATCTCCCGGTCGTCGGGGCCCATCATCTCCGACCACCGATCCCGGTAGGCGGCAATCGCCTCGGCGTACTCAGGGTGGGCCCGCTGGCGCTCCGAGATCGCCTCGCCCCAGTCCCGGCCGGCGTCGAGGGCCAGATTCCATCCCATGGGGAGGATCTCGGTGAAGAACCTCTCCCTCTCTGCCGGGTCGGGTAGCAGCCGGCGGAAGGGCCGCTCGCGGTCCCAGGAGATCAGAACGTTCCCCAGATCGAACACGAAGGCCTCGGGGACCGGAGGGCTCCCCTCCGCACCCGAGGGGGCCCCGTCGCCCGTCGGTCCGCCCGGCACCGATCCGCTCACCGGGCGTAGTCGTAGAAGCCGCGCCCGGTCTTGCGTCCGAGCAGCCCGGCGTCGCACATCCGGCTCAGGAGGGGCGGAGGGGCGTAGAGCTGTTCCTTGAACTCCTCGTACAGGGACTCCGCCACGGCCATGGTCGTGTCCAGACCGATGAGATCGGCGAGACGCAGCGGTCCCATCGGATGGTTGCAACCCAGGGTCATGCCGGCGTCGATGTCCTCGGCGCTGGCGAAACCGGACTCGAGCATCCGGATGGCCGAGAGGATGTAGGGAATCAACAGGGCGTTCACCACGAACCCGGCCCGGTCCTGGGAGTGAACCACCCTCTTGCCGAGGCGCCCGGCGGCAAAATCAGCGGCCCGGGCCGAGGTCTTGTCCGAGGTGAGCAGGGAGGGCACCAGCTCCACGAGCTGCATGATCGGCACCGGGTTGAAGAAGTGAATCCCGATCACGTACTCGGCCCGCCCGGTGGCCATGGCCAGCTTCATGATCGGTATCGAAGAGGTGTTGGAGGCCAGAATCGCCTCGGGTGAGGCCACTATCCCGTCCAACTCGGAGAACACGGAGACCTTGGCCTCCTCGTTCTCCACGATGGCCTCGATCACCAGATCCCGATCGGCCATGCGCCCAAGATGGGTGTCGAACTCGAGGTTGGCCATGGCCTCGGCCCTCTCCGACTCGAGCAGCTTCTCCGCCCTCACCGCCCGATCGAGGGACTTCTCGATCCTCGCCGCCCCGGCGGCCACCGCCTCGTCGGTGGTGTCGACCGCCACCACGTCGAGCCCGGCCCGGGCACACACCTCGGCTATGCCCGAACCCATCAGTCCGCAGCCGACAACTCCAACCTTCGTGATCGTCATGAACAGAACGGTACCCAGCGCCGAGGGGGTACGCGCGACTTCCGCCACACCCGTCGGGGGCACCCGGTCCGGACGCACCGGTCCCGGTCCGGCCCCACGGGCCCGGGGCGATCAGTCCGAGGCCCGGGCCTCCTCTATGGCCCGGTCCACCGCCGCCACCATCTGCTCGGCCGTGGATCCGGGGGTGAGGATCGCCGCCACCCCGGCCCCGTACATCTCGTCAAAGTCGTGCTCGGGAATGATCCCGCCCAGGATTACCGGAATGTCGAGACCCTGTTCGCGCAGCTCGGCCGTTACCAGGGGCACCAGGGCCTGGTGGGCACCGCTCAGCATCGAGAGCCCGATGGCGTCGACATCCTCGTCGATGGCCGCCGCCACCACCGTCTGCGGTGTCTGGAACAGGCCGGTGTAGATGACCTCGAAACCGGCATCGCGCAGGGTCCGGGCCACGACCTTGACGCCACGGTCGTGCCCATCGAGGCCCAGCTTGGCCACCAGCACCCTCTTGTTGTCCATCGGTTCCTCCACAGTCCCGATCCGGTCGGGTCCGTCCCAATCAGATCAGACGTCGGCCCGCCGAGCCACCACCCCGGGGCCATCTCCCCCAATCCGCGTCGGGGCCACCGGGGCGATCACCGACCCACCGAATCGGGACGGGACTCGACCCCCACCGCCTCCCGGTACAGATTCCGCCATCCCTCGACACCGATACCCAGGGAGTCCAATGCCACCTCCGCCTCGGCCCGGCAGGCCTCGGCGTCGGGTAGGCCAAGGGCCCCGTAGGCGACCGCCCGGGCGATCCTGACCAGGGTCTGGCTGAGGCGGGAGTCGGTGGCGTCAACCGCGGCCAGGGCGGCGTCAAAGGCCTTCTCCGCCTCCGGCCCATCCCCATTGCGGGCATGCGACAGGGCTATGACCAACAGAGCGGTACGGCGGTCCAGATAGGTGGCCCGCCCGGTGTCGATGGCCCCGGTGGCCCGGGCCACGGCGGCGTCGGTGTCACCCTCGAGTAGTTCGACCATGGCCGACACGGTCTGGAAGTACGGTCCCTTCTTCTCCGGACCGCCCTCCTCGATGGCCTCGAGGACGGCGCGGGCGTCGGCGGTTCGGCCGAGCTGCAGATAGGCCATCGACCGGGTGACCCAGCGGTCCATACTCCCGAGGATCCTCAGGTCCAGGTCCGGTTCCCGATCGGTCCGGCTTCGGTCCAGCATCGCCAGGGAGGTCTCAGGGTCACCGGCCTGAACCGCCGTGGCCCCGGCGACCATGTGGGAGAAGGCCTTGAGGGGCTCCCCCGGGATCTCCCGGGCCGCCTCCATGCACTGCTTGACGAGGCGTCGGCTCTCCGACATCCGCCCCACCGCCGCCTTGGCCCGGGCCAGGGTTCCCAGGGACTGCACCTCGCCGTACTTCTGGCCGGTGTCCCGGAATATCTGGAGGGCCTGTTCCCCGAGGTCCACCGCCTCCTGGCAACGACCCGACCAAAGGGTGATCGACGCCAGGAGCAGGTTCATCATGGCCTCCCCGAACCGGTCACCACGCTTGCGGGCCTCGGTCAACACCAGCTGGGCGATGGACTCCGCCTCCTCGCTGTCGCCGAGGTGGAAACGGACGAACGCCGCCAGACCGAGGGCCCAACCCAGCCCCCCGGCGTCACTGTTGCGGGCGAACAACTGCACGGCCCGGTCGAGGCGGGCCTCGGCGTCGGCGATGTGACCCAGTTCGAAGGAGAGCCAGGCCAGGTTCTGCTGACACCAGGCCTCACCCGAACTGTCCTCCAGCTCCACGAATATGTCCAGGGCCTTCTCGAAGTCGACCTCAGCCGCCTCCCGGTCCCCCATGCCCATGGCGGCCATGCCCCTCAGCCGGAGGGCCTCAGCCAGTCCCCCCCACTGACGGAGTTCCCGCCACCGGTCGATGGCCCGGGTCAGCACGTCGATGGCCCGGATGTGATCGGATTCGGCCGTGGCTATGTCACCGAGCAGGTTCAGCGAATGGGCCTCGGACACGGCGTCGCCGACCCTGAGGGCCTCGGCCAGGGCCTCCCGGGCGTCATAGAGGGCCCCGGCCAGTTCCCGGAGGCCGAGGCGGGCCCGGGCCCGACCCAGGTGGGCGGCGATCCGGCGGGGGTCACCCTCGGCGAGCAGCTCCAGCCTCTGGGCGTGAAATCGCGCCGCGGCGTAGTTGGAGTGACTCCTCTCCGCCCAGTCCGCGGCCATCTCCAACCAGTGGAGGGCCTTGTCCACCAACTCCGTTCCGGTGACCGGACCGCCACCGATGTCGGGGGTCAGGACGGCGGCGGAGTAGAAGTGACGTGCGATCACCCCCGGGTTCGCCGTCCCCGAATCGGCCTCGAACTTGGCGGCCATCCACTCGCCGATGGCCACGTGGCTGCGGGCCCGCACCGTCTTGGTCAGCATGCTGTAGGCGACATCGCGAACCAGCTCGGATCGGAACACCCAACCCTCTTCGGTGGTGGCGAAAATGTCCTTGTCGACCAGACGGGCGAAGGTCTTCTCCGCCCCCTGGCGCGACTGTCGCTCCGCCATCAGCAACAACGAGTAGACCGGACCCCGACGGCCGATGACCGATGCGTCCTCCACCATGGCCCTCTCCTCGGTGGTGAGGGCGTCGAGGCGGGCCGCCACCAGACCCCTGAGGGTGTCGGGCAGTTCACCGAGTTGATCGATGACGTCCAGGCGGGCCCCCGCACCCACCAGACCCGCCTCACGCAGCAGGGTGGCCAACTCCTCCAGGAAGAAGGGATTTCCCCCCGACCGCTCGTAGAGAATCTCAACCAGCTCATCGGACACGTCAGCCCCCAGGAATGCCCGTACGAGTCGACCTGAGGCCATGAGGCTGAGGGGATCGAGGTTCAGCACCACGGTGTTGTGCCGCCCGGGTGGGACGACCCATCTCTCGTCCTCGGCCGTCCAGCGGGCGGTGGCCAGAACCACGAATGGCCGGCCACTCAGGCGGACCAGAAGGGACTCCAGCAGACTCAACAGGGGCTGATCGGCCCAGTTGATGTCGCTCAGTACCAGCACCACCGGCCGGGAATCCGTGCAGGCGGCCAGGAACTCGCCGAATCCGTAGGCGACCTCCTCCCTCTCCCTCTCGGGTGGGAGTGAGCGGATCGGGGTCTCGTACCCGAGTACGTGCAGCAGGGCGGTCGTCATCCGCTCCACCAGCTCCCCTTCGTCGTCGGTGACGACACCACGAATGAGTTCTCTCAGCCTCTCCGAGGCGGTGACCCGGGTGTCGAACCTCTCCAGGCCGCAACTGCCGGCCAGGGCGTCGGCGATGGCCCGGTACGGATTGGTTTCCCCGTAGGGCACGACCCGACCCTCGAGAACCATGGCCCCGTGGGTGGATTCCGCCGCCGCCGCCACCTCGCCGACGAGTCGGGTCTTCCCGATCCCGGCCTCGCCCAGCACCAGCAGCAGGTGGGCCCGACGCCGGGCCACGGAGGTGTCGACGGCCGTGGTGAGTTGGAGGTGCTCTATGTTGCGCCCGACCAGTGGCGTGCGCTCGTCGCGGCGGCGACGTCCCGGAGGGGCGGCCTCGGACAGGGCGGCCCAGACCCTCACCTCCCCCTCGCGGCCCCTCACGCCGACCAGCCCCCGGTCCTCGTAGCGGATCACGGACTGGGTCACGTCATGGGTGAATTCACCGACGATGACCTCGCCGGCCCGGGCCATCCCCTGCAGGCGAGAGGCCAGGTTCACGGTGTCGCCCATGGCGGTGTAGTCACCGGCGGCGGTCACCGCACCGGTGAGAACCTCGCCCGTGGTGATCCCGATCCGGATCCGGGCCTCGGTTGGCCATTCACTGGTGACCTCGGCCATGGACCTCTGCATCCGCAGAGCCGCCCTGACCGCCCGTTCGGGATCGTCCTCGTGGGCCACGGGGGCTCCGAACAGGGCCACTATGGCGTCGCCGATGATCTTGTCGACCGTTCCCCCGAAGGCGGTGATGTCGGCGACCAGCCGCTCGAACGTGAGGTCGATCAGGTGTTTCACCCGCTCAGGGTCGAGGTTCTCGGCCTGTCCGGTGAACCCCACGAGATCGGCGAAGAGAACCGTCACTATGCGCCTCTCCTCGGTGTGGACCAGGAGGTGACCGCAGCTGGGACAGAATCGGGCGTCGTCGGGCACCGGATTCCCACACGAGGGACAGTTCATGGGCCGCAGTGTAGAGAGCCCGGCCCCATCCCATTCGGTGTTTGACCGGTCCGGGACCGATCCCAACCCCGGACCGGACCCCGGACCATCGGGATCGGGAATCGGCCGGAAGGAGGACGACACCGATCCCACCCACGGGTAGCGTCCCCCCCATGAAGAGCGCATCCGAACCGGGTGGCTGCGGGTACCCCGGAGATGACGCCACCGCGGCCCCCGACCGGGCCCCGGCTCGGAACCGACACCCCGTTCGCGGATTCATCGACCCTCCCCGCCTGGCCGACTGGCTGATCGTGATCCTGCTCCTCGGACTCACCGGTCTCTCACTGAGGTTCAGCTCCCTCCGGTCCGATATCGACTCCATACACACCCGGAGGGAGCCCGACCTGCTGCTGGTCGTCCTCTCGGTGGCGATGATCCTGCCCCTGCTGTGGCGTCGGAGCCACCCCACCCTGGTTCTGATCCTCAGCGGCACGGTTCTCACCATCTCGCTACTGGTCGGATTTCCCGTCACACCGGGGCAGTTCGCCGTGGTGGTGGCCGAGTACTCCGTCGCCGCCTACGCCGGACGCCGCCAGGCCCGGCTGGCCCTGCTCTTCACGGCGGCGGGCATAGCCCTCTCCTTCGTGCTGGACTTCCGGGGGGTGGAGACGATCGCCAACGTCTTCGGGGTGTACGTCTTCTACGGCACGGCCTGGCTCCTCGGGGACGTGGTCCGCAGTCACCGGGAGAGGGTCGCCGAGCTGACCGCCCGGACCCGGGCCATGGAGGTCGCCCAGGCGGAGAGGGAGCTCAACGCCGTCCGGCGCGAGAGGGTGAGGATCGCCCGCGAGCTGCACGATGTGATCGCCCACTCGATGAGCGTCATGGTCATCCACTCCGGCGCCGTCCGCCGGGAGGTGGAGGAACGGGACCCCGACCTCGCCACCCGCCTCGGGGTCATAGAGACCACCGGGAGGAATGCCCTCGGTGAGATGCGTCTGGTGGTCGGGGCCCTCCGTGAGTCCGACCCGGCCGGTGGGACGATCCCGGCACCCCAGCCCCGTTGCGGGGACCTGGCCCCGTTGATCCAGACCTTCCGGGAGGCGGGCCTCGACATCGAGGACCTCGACCTGAGCGGCCCGGCGGGCACCCAGGTCGCCGGAGACACGACCGATGTGCCCGACACGGACCTGGGCACTGACCGGTGGAACCTCGGGAACCTCGACGGCATGGTGCCCGCGGTGGTGGCCATGACCGCCTACCGGATCATCCAGGAGGCACTCACCAATGTCCTGCGCCACGCCGGTCCGGCCCGCACGCGGGTCTCCGTCGCCGTGAGGGACGGCGCACTGACCCTCGCCGTGACCGACGACGGACGCGGGGCGGCGGCCCGTGACGACGGCAGCGGCAACGGGATCCTCGGCATGAGGGAGAGGGTCCAGATCCTCGGCGGCGACCTGGTGACCGGCCCCCGGTCCGGGGGTGGGTTCGAGGTTCGGGCCTCCATACCTCTCCGCCAACGGGAGGAGAGCGGGATCGGGGCACCCTCGGTACCCCCACTGACCCGTCCTCACCGGCGATGACGGGTCACCTCCCGTCCCCTGGTCGGCTCCCCGGTCCCACGGATCGGGTCGATGCCACCGACCCCGAGGGTCCCACCAGGGTGGTGCTGGCCGACGATCAGGCCCTGGTCCGGGTGGGGTTCCGGATGATCCTCGACGCCGAGGAGGACATATCGGTGGTGGCCGAGGCCGAGGACGGCAAACGGGCGGTGGATGCGGTGCGGGAACATCTCCCCGACGTGGTGGTCATGGATGTCCGTATGCCGGTGATGGACGGTGTGGAGGCGACCCGCCGGGTCACCTCCCTACCCCGGCCACCGCGGGTGCTGGTGGTCACGACCTTCGACCTCGACGAGTACGTGCACTCCGCCCTGACGGCCGGAGCAAGCGGGTTCCTGCTCAAGGACGCCCCACCCGAGGAGTTCGTGAATGCCATAAGGGTGGTGGCCTCGGGCAACGCCCTGCTGGCCCCCACCGTCACCCGTCGCCTGATCGAGGAATTCACGGCCGGGCCGTGGGGCCAACGGCCCGGGACCCGGGACCCCGACCCCCTGGTGTCC
>JALSTE010000561.1 GCA_026983855.1 Acidimicrobiia bacterium | reverse complement strand
GAAATTCGCGGGAGACGGCCCCACTCCCCCACCCAGAACTGTCGCTGTGAAGTGGACAACCACCACCCCCCACCAAGCGGGCACTCACCGGAAATCGCGGGAGACGGCCGGTATGCGAATCCGGTCTCCTCCCGTGGCGACCAGGGGTTCGAGCTTCTCGGCGATGATGTTGACCACCCCCTCCGACCTCTCCAGACGGCCCCTTATGACCAGGGCCGGCTCGGTGCGGGCCACCCGGCGATGGCGGATCCAGCAACCCCGGCTGCACACCACGTTGACCAGGCCGGTCTCATCCTCGAGGCTCATGAACAGGGTGCCCCCCGCCGTGGCCGGTCGCTGACGGTGGGTGACCACCCCCGCCACCCTGACCCTCTCCCCCGCCGGGACCTCGGCCAACCCCACCGCCGGCACCACCCCCATGGTGTCCAGGTGCTCCCGCAGGAACCTCATGGGGTGGCCGTCGGGGGAGACACCGGTGGCCCACAGGTCGGCCTCGGCCTCCTCCCGGGGATCCATGCCCGGCAGGCGCGGGGCGTCCCCACCGGTGACGATGCCGGCCAGACGGTCGGGGTGGGACTGGGCCACCGCCCCCGCCTGCCACAGGGCCTCCCGACGGGTGAGGCCCAGACAGGAGAACACCCCCGCCGTGGCCAGGGCCTCGAGCTGATCCAGCCTCATGGGACAGGCCCGGAACATCTCCTCCATGGAGGTGTGGGGGCCCCGCTCGGCGATGGCCTGAGCCAGATCGGGACCGATGCCCTTCACCGCCCCGAGGCCCAGGCGGACCGCCACCCCCCCGGTGGATTCGGGGCAGGACTCCAGGGTGGCCCCGTCGGCCGAGGCGTTCAGGTCGGGGGTCAGCACCACCACCCCGTGGCGCCGGGCGTCGGCCACCAGGGTCTGGGGGGAGTAGAAGCCCATGGGCTGGGCGTTGAGGAGGGCGGCGCAGAAGGCGGCGGGGTAATGCAGCTTGATCCACGACGAGGCGTAGACCAGATAGGCGAAGGACACCGAATGGCTCTCGGGGAACCCGTAGTCGGCGAAGGCCGCCATCTTGGTGAAAATCTCGTCGGCCACCCTCCCGGTGATCCCCCGCTCGGCCATACCCTCATAGAGCCGGACCCTGAGCTTGTCCATCCTCTCCCGGGACCTCTTGGACCCCATGGCCTGACGTAGCTCGTCGGACTCGGCGGGGGTGAACCCGGCCACGTCGATGGCCATCTGCATGAGCTGCTCCTGAAACAGGGGGATACCCAGGGTCTTGGCCAGGGAGTTCTCCAGCAGGGGATGGAGGTAGGTGACCGGCTCCACCCCGTTGCGGCGCCGGATGTAGGGGTGAACCGACCCCCCCTGAATGGGGCCGGGACGGATCAGGGCCACCTCCACCACCAGGTCGTAGAAGCAGCGGGGCCGTAGCCGGGGCAGGGTGGCCATCTGGGCCCGGGACTCCACCTGGAACACCCCTATGGAGTCGGCCCGGCACAACATGTCGTAGACCGCATCCTCCTGGGGCAGTTCGGCCAGGTCCACGGTGATCCCGTGGGCGTCGGCGATGAGGTCCACCGCCAGGTGCAGGGCGGTGAGCATTCCCAGGCCCAGCAGGTCGAACTTCACCAGTCCCACGGTGGCGCAGTCGTCCTTGTCCCACTGCAGGACACTGCGGTTCTCCATCCTGGCCCACTCCACCGGGCAGACCTCGACTATGGGCCGGTCGCAGATGACCATGCCCCCCGAGTGGATGCCGAGGTGGCGGGGGAAGTCCTCGACCTCCGCCGCCAGGGACACCACCTCAGGGGGGATGTCGAAGTCATCGGCGGCCAGGGCCTCGGACCTCACCGCCCGCCTCCGCCGGACCCCCTCCCCCCGTGGTCCCGTCCCCCCTTCCGGGGCCGTGTCCCCTCCCGGTGGTTCATCTACCCGATCACCCGCCATGTTGTCGCGGAGTTGGGACAGTCCGCTCCAGCGGTCGAGTTGACGGGACCAGGCGTCCTGCTGACCCTGGGAGTAGCCGAGGGCCCTGGCCATGTCCCTCAC
>JALSTE010000560.1 GCA_026983855.1 Acidimicrobiia bacterium | reverse complement strand
CGTGGTCCAGGTCTCATCGGCGTCAGAGGTGTCGATGAGGACCCGGGTGACGGCCGCGGTCCCCTGTCCGGTGTCGATCACCCTCACCTTGTAGTCGGTGAGGTGTATCTCGTTGACGATCGGGTGGAATTCACCGATGGCCAGACGCAGGGCGGCGTCGAGGGAGTTCACCGGGCCGTTGCCCTCGCCCACGGTCACGATCCTGTCGTCCCCCACGTGCACCTTCACCGTGGCCTCGGTGTCGAAGGAGGAGTCGGTGCGCCGGTCGGTGACCACCCGGAAGGACTCCACCTCGAAGTAGTCCGGCTCCCACCCCGCCGCCTGCAGCATCACCAGCTCCAGGGAGGCGTCGGCGGCTTCGAAGTGGTACCCCTCGTGCTCCAACCGCTTGAGCCTCTCGACCAGGTGACCCAGGGCCGCCCCGTCGAGCTCCAGACCGAACTCCTCGGCCTTGAGGGCCAGGGTCGCCCGGCCCGACAGGTCCGACACCAGGAAGCGGGTGCTGTTGCCCACCAACTCGGGGTCGATGTGCTCGTAGGAGTCGGGGCGACGGGCGATGGCGCTGGTGTGGAGCCCCGCTTTGTGGGCGAAGGCCGAGGACCCGACGTAGGGCTGCTGGTGCTCGGGCGCCATGTTCACCAGTTCCGCCACGTGGTGGCTGATCATGGTCAGCTTCTCGAGGCGCCCCTCGGGCAGGGTCTCGATCCCCATCTTGAGGGTCAGGTCGGGGATCAACACGGTGTTGTCGCAGTTACCGGTGCGTTCTCCGTACCCGTTCATGGTCCCCTGGACCTGGCGGGCCCCGGCCACCACCGCGGCGACGGAGTTGGCCACCGCGCACCCGGTGTCGTTCTGGGTGTGGATTCCGATGGTGACGTCGTCGCCGAAGTGGGAGACGACGTCCCCCACCATCTGCCCCACCTCGTGGGGCAGGGAACCACCGTTGGTGTCGCAGAGCACCAGGGCGTCGGCCCCGTTCACCACCGCCGCCTCCAGGACCCTCAGGGCGAACTCGGGGTTGCGCTTGTAGCCGTCGAAGAAGTGCTCGGCGTCGAAGAAGACCCTCAGACCGTTGCCCTTGAGGAAGCGGACCGAGTCACCGACCATGGCCACCCCCTCGTCAAGGGTGGTGCGCAGGGCCTCGGTGACGTGGTAGTCCCAGGACTTGCCCACTATGCAGACCGTGGACGTTCCCGCCTCCACCAGGGTGGCCAGGGTGGGATCCTCGTCCACCCGACCGAGGGGACGGCGGGTGGAGCCGAACGCCACCAGGGTCGAGGTGGTGAGGTCCAGCTCCCGTCGGGCCCGGGCGAAGTACTCACGGTCCTTGGGATTGGCCCCGGGGTAGCCACCCTCGATCCAGGCCACCCCGAGTTCGTCGAGGAGCCGGGTGATGCGGATCTTGTCCTCGGCGGTGACCGATATTCCCTCGAACTGGACCCCGTCCCTCAGGGTGGTGTCGAAGATCTCCACCTTCTCGGGCCACTCGTGCCGACGGATTCCCAGACGGCTGATGGTCGGTGCGGGGTCGGAGGTGGTCCTGTCGTCAGACATGTTCATTCCAGGCCGAATAGCGTTCGATCTCACCCCGGACGGCGGAGAAGAACGTCTCCTGCACCCGGGTGGTGACGGGCCCCCGGTCGCCGATGACCCGATCGTCCACGCTGCGGATCGGCACCACCTCCGCCGCGGTCCCCGAGAGGAAGGCCTCATCGGCGGTGTAGAGATCCGATCGGAGGATGTTGGCGGTGCGGTAGGGAATGTCGAGATCCCCGGCGATGACCCTGATGGCGCTCTGGGTTATCCCCTCGAGGGCCCCGGCCGAGACCGGTGGGGTGATGATCTCCCCGTTCTTGACGATGAAGAGGTTCTCCCCGGTGCACTCACTCACGTAGCCCTGGGGGGAGAGGAGTATGGCCTCGTCGTAACCGGCCTTGACCGCCTGCACCTTGGCCATCTGGGAGTTGATGTAATGGCCGCACCCCTTGGCGGCGGGGGGCATGGCGTTGGGGTCGTGACGCTGCCAGGAGCTGATCATCATGTTGACCCCCCGACTGAGGCTCTCCTCACCCAGGTAGGCCCCCCACGGCCACACGGCGATAGACACGTTGGTGTGGCAGGGCAGGGGGTTGAGCCCCATCTCGCCGTAACCCAGGTAGGCGATGGGTCTGATGTAGCACGAGGCCAGCCCGTTCACCCTGACCGTCTCCTTGGTGGCCGCTATCAGCTCCTCCACGGAGTAGGGCATGTCGATCATCAGGATCTTGGCGCTGGCGTGCAGCCTCTCGATGTGCTCGGTGAGGCGGAAGACCGCGGTGCCCGAGGGGGTCTCATAGGCGCGGATGCCCTCGAAGACCCCGTTTCCGTAGTGGAGGGTGTGGGTCAGGATGTGGATCCGGGCCTCGTCCCAGGGGACCAGGTTTCCGTCCATCCAGATGTACTCGGAGGATTCGATGGGCATGGGGTGATCCTTCCATGTTCGACGCTTTCCAGTTCACCCCAACCGCCACCCTCTTACAATCGCGCTCCACGCACTGACCGCCCGGCAGGGTGCCACGGGGACCGTCGTCGCCGCCGCTACCCCGCCTGCTCCAGGGCGGAGGCGATGGCGGAGGCGATGGCGGCGGTGTCGCCCTCGTCGGACACCGCGGCACAGGCCTCCACCATGCGCCGGGCCGGTTCGTCCTGGCCCAGGAACTCCAACATCATCGCCGCCGACAGCACCGCGGCCACCGGGTTGGCCAGCCCCCGCCCCGCGATGTCGGGGGCCGATCCGTGGACCGGCTCGAACAACGAGGGTGAGGTGCGCTCGGGATTGAGATTCGCCGAGGCGGCCCGACCTATTCCCCCGGCCACCGCCCCGCCGAGATCGGTGAGGATGTCCCCGAAGAGGTTGTCGGTGACGATCACGTCGTAGCGTCCCGGGTCCTGCACGAAGTGGATGCAGGCGGCGTCCACGTGGTTGTACCCCGTGGTGACGTCCGGGTAGTCACCGGCCACCTCGTCGAACGTGCGGGCCCACAGGTCGCCCGAGAAGTTCAGGACGTTGGTCTTGTGCACCAGTGTGAGGTGCCGGGCCGGACGCGACCGGGCCAGGTCGAACGCGAACCGGACACACCTCTCCACCCCGTGACGGGTGTTCACCGACCCCTGGGTGGCCACCTCGTGGGGGGTTCCCCGGCGCAGGAACCCTCCCTCACCGGCGTACGCCCCCTCCGTGTTCTCCCTGACCACCATGAACTCGTGTCCGTCGGGCAGGGTGAAGGGGCGCAGGTTGATGTAGAGGTCCAGCTCGAAGCGGGCCTTGAGGAGCAGACCCCGCTCGATCAGACCCGGGGGCACGCCGGGGGTGCCCACCGCTCCCAACAGGATGGCGTCGAAGCCCCGGAGCTCGGCCAGGGTCTCGTCGGGCAGGACGGTGCCGTCGGCCAGATACCGGGAGCCGCCGAGATCGAAGTCCACGGTCTCGATGTCGGCTCCCGCCCTCCTCATGATGTCGACGGCGACGGAGGTCACCTCGGGGCCTATGCCATCTCCGCCGATGACTGCGATCCGACTGGTCATGGGTCTTCCTCGTTCCGGCTGATCCTCGGGGACCAGGACGATAGCGGGGCCGTACCGGTGCGATCGCACCGACGTGGCTCTACCCTCTGGGGAATGGCCGAGATCCACCGACTCTCCCAAGCCGCCTTCGACCGTCTGGTCGAGGAGCACCGGGATCTGACCACGCGCGGACGAATAGACATCGCCGACAAGATCGAGCAGGCCCGCCTGCTGGGTGACCTCTCCGAGAACGGCGACTACCACGCCGCCAAGGAGGAGCAGGGCAAGATGGAGGGGAGGATCCGTCACCTCCAGTCCATCATCGAGAACAGCGAGATCATCGACGGATCCGGCGACGGCGAGGTCATTCCCGGGTGTGTGGTCGAACTGCGCTACGAGGGCGACGACTTCACCGAGAAACTGCTGTTCGGCTCCATCGAGGAGAAGCACTCCGACCTCGACGTGTGCTCCCCCCAGTCCCCCCTGGGCCAGGCCCTGGAGGGTCACCACCCCGGCGACACGATTGAGTTCGAGGCCCCCAACGGGGCCCGGATATCAGTCGAGATAGTGGGCGTGGAGGCCTGACGGTGGGTGGTCCCGCCGACTTCACCGAGGTCGCCCGGGACCGGATCACCCGGGAGGTCCCCGAGGCCGATCCCGGGGCCATGGCCGTGGTGTTCGACATGGTCCGGTTGGTCAACCTGCTGGTGAGCGATCTGGAGGCCCACGTCCACCGGCCGGCGGGGTGGAGTTGGGCCGGATTCCGGGTCATGTTCGCCCTGTGGGTATCCGGTCCCCTGGAACCGGCCCAGTTGGCCCGCCTCTCGGGGGTTTCGCGGGCGTCCATTTCCAGTGCCCTCAAGACCCTCGAGGGCAAGGGTCTGATAGAGCGCAGCCGCCGCTCCGACGACGGCCGGGTGGTCACCGTCGAGCTCACACCGGAGGGGCGCACCCGAACCCGCGCCGCCTATCTGGAGCACAACCGCCGGGAGGGGCGCTGGCTGTCCGATCTCGATCCCGACGAACTGGCGGTGCTGGCCGATCTGCTCCACCGGACCATCGGGAACCGTCCGGGACCGCTTGATAGTTAGATTTCAAACCAATATGGTGCTGGAGTCCGGGCTCGACCCGGGGGGACACCGTGCGGCCCGATCTCGACGCGGAATGGCGGCGCCCGTCCCCACAGGACACTCATGACACTCAGCACACGGCGGTGACCACATGGCAGTGAGGACGGGACGGGAATTCCTGGAGGGGCTCCGGGACGGCCGGGAGCTCTGGCTGGAGGGGGAGAAGGTCACCGACGTGACCACCCATCCCAAGCTCACCGGGGCCGCCCACGGAATGGCCGGGTGGTACGACTACGTGCTCGAGCACGCCGATGAGTGCATCATCGAGGATCCCGTGGACGGGGGACCGATGAACGCCGCCCACATGCTGCCCCGGAGCCCCGGGGACCTCGACGTCCGCCACCGGGCCCTGGAGCGCATGGCCCGCTACCACGTCGGGATGATGGGCCGCTCCCCCGACTACGTCAACGTCAGCTTCGCCGGTTTCGCGGCCCTGGCCCACCTCTGGGCCCTCGACGGCAATGAGACCGGGGCCCGCAACCTGGTGGAGTTCCAGAGGGAGGTGGCCCGCCGGGACCTGTCCCTCACCCACGTGATCGTCCACCCCACCATCGACAAGTCCGTACCCGACACCGAGGCGGGGGGAGGCGAGGTCGCCCTCCACAAGGTCGCCGACACCGACAACGGCATCATCGTGCGGGGGGCGCGGGTCCTGGCCACCCTGGCCCCCTTCGCCGACGAGATCACCGTCTACCCCGGGCAGCCCATTCCCAAGGGGGCCGACGCCTACGCCCTGGCCTTCTCCATCCCCATGAACACCCCCGGACTCAAGTTCATCTGCCGGGACAGCTACTCCTCCCCCCTGTCTCCGGTGGACCGGCCCTTCTCCAGCCGCTTCGACGAGCAGGACGCCTTCGTGATCTTCGACGACGTCGAGGTGCCCTCCCACCGGGTGTTCCTCGACGGCAGCTCCCACGTCTACAACATGGTCATGGCCCGGGGGTGGGTGGCCAACATCATGCAGCAGACGTCCATCCGGGCCATGGTGAAGTTCCAGTTCGCCTACGAGATGCTCAACCGGATGGTCGACGTCCTCAACGGGGCGAACCCCACCACCAACCAGCTCCTGGGCGAGGTGTGGACCTACCACCAGTTGGTCAGGAGCGCGGTCCGGGCCGCCGAGGCCGATTCCCGGGACTGGGGCGAGGGGGCCTGGCTGTGCGACGACGCCCCGTTCGTGGCCCTGAGGCCCACGGTGCCGGGTTGGATGGTCCGCACCAACGAGATCATCCGCCAGCTCGGATCCCACAACCTGCTGGCCGTGGCCAGTTCGGGGGAGATGGACGACCCCGAACTCCGCCCCCACATCGACCGGTACCTCACCGGGGCGGGAGACCACGATGCGGCCGAAAGGATGAGGGTGTTCCGCACCGCCTGGGACTTCGCCGGCACCGGGCTGGCCGGACGTACCGAACTCTACGAACGCTTCTACCTCGCCTCGGCCCCCCGCATGTACCAGGTGGCCCACTTCACCGCCCAGCGGGACCACGAGTGGAAGCTCTTCGACGAGTTCCAGGAGCAGATCGCCCCGTGGTGAGCCCCGCCGGCGCGGAACCCACGGAATGACGCAGGGGAGCAGCCGGACCGGATGAACACGGGAGCAGGACATGGGTGCAGGGGAGCAGCCGGACCGGATGAACACGGGAGCAGGACATGGGTGAGGACACACGGGAGACGGAGGACCGGATGAACACGGGAGCAGGACATGGGTGAGATAGTCGGGGCGGCGGTGCTGTCCCACATTCCGACCATCGTGATGGACGAGGAGGCCCGTCGACGCATGGGCGGTGGTGTCGACACCACCCTGGTCGAGGGACTGGCCCGGGTCCGGGCCGCCATGGACGAACTGCGACCCACGACCCTGGCCATAGTCGACACCCACTGGTTCTCCCTCACCGGCCACGTCCTGGCCGGGGCCGACCACTACCGCGGGGTGTACACCTCGGGGGAGCTTCCCCGGGTCATCGCCGACTACTCCTACGACTACCCCGGCAGCCCCGAGCTGGCGGCCCTGATCCACGCCCGGGCCAAGGCCGAGGGGGTGCCCACCACCAACGCCACCAACCGGTCCCTGGCCCCGGAGTACCCCACCCTGAACCTGCAGCGCCACCTCCTGCGAGGTGAGAGGACCCTCTCGCTGAGCACCTGCCAGACCGCCACCCTCGAAGACTTCCTGGCCTTCGGGGAGGTGGTGGCCCGGGCGGTCGCCGAGTCCGACGAGAGGGTCATGTTCATCGGCGGGGGGGCCCTCAGCCACCGCTTCTGGCCCCTCATGGAGCTCCCCGACCACATGGGATTCGACCCCTCGGAGATCGTCACCCCCGAGGCCCGGGAGATGGACGAGAGGGTGATCGCCCACTGGGAGCGGGGCGACCACGCCGCGGTGATCGACATGTACCCCGAGTACCTGGCCACCTCCCCGGAGGGCCGCTTCGGCCACTACCTGATAATGGCGGGCCTGTTCGGCGGCCGGGAGTGGAGATCCCGGGGCCGGGCCATGTCGGCCTACGAGAGTTCCCTGGGCACCGGCGAGATCCACATGATGTTCGACCTCACCGAGGGGGTGCCCACATGACCCTCGTCCCCACCCGGAAGGCACCCACCATGACCCAGCCCACCGGAGAGGGTGGGCTCGGGGGAGGAGCGGCGTGAGCACGGGTTCCGATCCCCACACGGTCGAGGTGGCGGGGGTCCCCGTGGACACCCGCCACTGGATAGACGGGGCCCGGGTGGAGTCGGGGGAGACCTTCGCGGTCGAGTCACCGATCGACGGGGCCCACCTGGCCGAGGTGTCATCCGCCGGGGCCGATGAGGTGGACGCCGCGGTGGACGCCGCCCGCCGGGCCTTCCCCGCCTGGGCCGAGCTGGGGCCCGAGGGTCGGGGGGAGTACCTGGACCGCCTGGCCCGGGCCATCCGCGAGCACAACGACGAGCTGGCGGCGGTGGAGACCACCGACAACGGTTCCCTGCTCATCGGAAACCGGAAGAACGTCATGGCCCGGGGGGCCCTCAACATCTCCCACTTCGCCGACCTGGCCCGCAACCTGCCCACCGAGGTGATCGAGGGTTCGGTCCGCAACGAGGTGGTGTACCAACCCTCGGGGGTGGCGGCCCTCATCACCCCCTGGAACGCCCCCTTCATGCTCAGCACCTGGAAGGTGGGACCGGCCCTGGCCGCCGGGAGCACCGTGGTCCTCAAGCCACCCGAGTGGGCCCCCCTGACCTGCTCCCTGCTGGCCGACCTGTCGGCCGAGGCCGGGTTACCGCCGGGGGTGCTCAACGTGGTCCAGGGAACCGGGTCCAGGGCCGGCCAACCCCTGGTCGACCATCCCGACCTGGCCCGGATCAGCTTCACCGGTTCAACTGACACCGCCCGGGTCATCGGGCGTTCGGCCGCCCGGAGCCTGACCCCGGTCAGCTTCGAGCTGGGGGGCAAGTCCCCGTTCATCGTGTGCGATGACGCCGACCTGGACTCCGCCGCCCGCACCATCGCCCACCAGTTCATCAACGCCGGTCAGGTGTGCCTGGCCGGGACCCGGATCCTGGTGCACCGGTCGGTGGCCGACGACCTCCTCGGGAGGGTGACGGCGGCGGTGGATCACCTGCCGGTCGGGGACCCCCGCGACCTGGCCACCCGGATCGGGCCCCTCATCACCCGCCGTCAGTTCGATCGGGTGTCGGGGTTCGTGGACCGGGCCCGGGAACAGGGCGCCCGTCCGTTGATAGGTGGGGGTCCCCACCCGGCGGGCGAGCTCTACTACTCACCCACCATCCTCACCGACGTCGACCAGTCCTGGGAGATCGTCCAGAGGGAGGTGTTCGGGCCGGTCCTGGTGTGGCAGACGTGGGAGTCGGACACCGAGGCCGTGGAACTGGCCAACGACACCCACTACGGCCTGGCCGCCATGATCTACACCTCCGATCCCGACCGGGCCGACCGTCTGGCCCGCCGGGTGGTGGCCGGAACCGTGTGGGTCAACTGCTTCTTCGTCCGGGACCTGGATGCCCCCTTCGGCGGGGCGCGAGACTCCGGTATCGGCCGCGAAGGGGGGCGCTGGAGCTTCGACTTCTACGCCGACGTGAAGAACATCGCCACCCGGCGTGACGACCAGGAGAGATCAACATGACCCTCAAGGGCTGGACACTGCCCCAGACACCGACGGGCCGGGCCTCGCTGCTCCCCCCGCCGCCCTGGCACTACTCCGGGGAGATCATCTCGGTGGACTTCACCGCCGATCCCGACCGGGTGGCGGGCCTCATGCCCCCGGGGATGACCGCGGTGGGGGACGGCTCGGGTTCCTTCGTGTTCGCCGACTGGTGCTCGGCCGCCGACCACGACCCCCGTATCCGCGACGATCCCGCCTCGGGCCAGTACAAGGAGGCGTACTGCATCCTCTACGGCACCTTCGAGGAACGCCGGATGGCCCGCATCCCCTACATCTGGGTGGACTCGGACCTGTCCCTGGTGAGGGGACTCATCCAGGGCTTCCCCAAGAAACTCGGTGAGATCCACATGACCCGCCCGGTGGAGTTCGGCCGAGGGGGATTCGCCAAGGAGGCGGGTTCCACCTTCTCCGCCCACGTGTCGGCCCTGGGGCGCCGCCTGGTGACCCTCAGCGTGGAGCTGCGGGAGGTGAAGGAGAAGTTCTATCCCCCCTCGGTCGCCAGTCCCCTGCTGCACACCCGGTTGTGGCCCTCCATCGACGGCGACCAGCCGGCGGTGCATGAGTACCAACGGGCCAGGATCTCCGACTTCCGGATCGGTACCGTCCACTCCGGACCCGGCACCATCGAGTTCGGGGAGAGCGAATTCGAGGAGATCGCCGACCTGGGACCCCTGACGGCCGGACCCGGCTACGTCC
>JALSTE010000559.1 GCA_026983855.1 Acidimicrobiia bacterium | reverse complement strand
AGCACCTCGTCGAGCCTCTCGGTGGTGAGGGCCCAGCCGAAGGTCTCCGCCAGCTTGGCGGTCAGGTCCGGACGAACGTCACCGGGGGCCTCCTCATAGGGTGGTATGCCCGGCTGGGCCCCGAAGAACTGGGCGTCGATGTCGGCGGCGGACAGACCCGGCGCCCTCTCCCCGAAGAGCCTCATTATCGAGGCGTTGAGGTAGCAGTAACCGCCGTTGACCCCGAGGAACTCCGGGGTGTCACCGAACTCCTCGTACTCGAAGGCGCCCATCCTCACGTAGGCGTCACGGAAGCCCATCTCGGCGGTGCCGATCTCCCCCTCGGGGGTTACGAAGGCGAAGGAGAACGACAGTGGCGCCACCGGGTCGGGGAAGACCTCGCCCACGTTGGCCCTCGTGTAGATGGGAAAGCGTTCACTGGGCGTGGTGCCCTCGACCGCCGCCATCCAGTTCGCTCCGCCCTGCCCCATGTCCGGTCCCCCTGGTCCGTCGATCATTCCGGGTTGAAACTAGTGCGGACGCCGTCGGGTTGCCCGCCCGGGCTGACAGACTCGACACCAGTGAGTTCAGCCATCAGTCCCAGAACCGAAGACCCCGCCCCGCCCGACGGGGCCCGGGAGAGGGCCGCTTCCGCCCCACCCGACGGGGCCCGCACCGAGATCGGCACCTTCAGCGACTCCGGCCCCTGGGTGGTGGATCCCGACGACATGCCCTGGCTGGTCGGGCTGGACGAGGTGAGGGAGACCACCCGCCGGGCGGTACCGGCCCTCATAGGATCCCGCCGGGTGCCACCACTGGGGCGTCTGGCCACGACCGTGCGCCACCTGGGCGGGGCCATCGCCGGCTGGTGGCTGTTCGAGCGGCGCTCCGAGGGCCCCGGCACGTCGGGCTCGAAGGCCGGCCTGTCCCGTCGGGTCCGGGTGGCGGCGGAAGTCCTGGGACCCACCTACATCAAGCTGGCCCAGATCATCTCCGCCGGGGAGGGGGTGTTCCCCGAGGAGCTGGTGACCGAGTTCCGCCGGTGCCGGGACCAGGTCGCCCCCGAGCCCTTCGACGTCGTGCTGGAGACCATCGGCTCCGAGCTGGGCCGACCGGTGGATGAGGTGTTCTCCCACATCGAGTCCACGGCCCTGGCCGCGGCGTCCATCGCCCAGGTCCACCGGGCCACGCTGGTCACCGGGGAGGAGGTGGTCATAAAGGTCCAGAGGTCCACCGTCGGCCGCCGGGTGGGTCGGGACCTGAGGGTGCTGGCCTGGCTGGCCCCGTTCCTGGTGGGTCGGATACCGGTTTCGGCCCTGGCCAACCCCCCGGCCCTGGTGGAGCTGTTCGCCGAGACCATCACCGAGGAGCTCGACTTCCGCCTCGAGGCCCAGAACCTGTTGGACGTGGCCCGGGTGCTGGAGGAACTCAACCAGACCGACTGGGTGATACCCCGCCCCCACCCCGACCTGGTCAGTCCCCGGATGCTGGTCATGGAGAAGGTGGAGGGCTTCGCCTTCAACGACGTGGCCGCCATGAGGGAGGCCGGGATCGACACCCACCGGGTGGTGCGCAACGTGATGATCTCCTTCCTCGAGAGCGCCACCCTGCACGGGGTCTTTCACGGGGACTTCCACGGCGGCAACCTCTTCGTCCAACCGGACGGCCGGGTGGCCCTGCTGGACTTCGGCATCACCGGCCGCATGGACGAGTTCCGGCGCCGGGCCTTCCTCAGGATGATGATGAGCGCCATCGCCAACGACACCCGGGGTCAGATGACGGCCCTGAGGGATCTGGGGGCCCTCCCCCGCGACGCCGACATCGACCAGGTGATCGCCGATCTGGGTCTGGAGGATCCCATCGTGGATCCCACCACCATGGACCAGGAACAGCTCCTGGCCGAGATGCAGAGGGTGGTCAAGGCCATGCTGGGTTACGGGGCCCGGATGCCCAAGACCCTCATGCTCTACGTGAAGAACATGATCTTCCTCTCCTCGATGATCGGGCACCTGGCCCCCGACATCGACCTCATCGCCGAGGTCCAGAGCATCGCCATGCAC
>JALSTE010000558.1 GCA_026983855.1 Acidimicrobiia bacterium | reverse complement strand
CGGTGGATGCTGCAGGTCGGCGTCCATGACCGCGATCCACGGATCGTCGGTGAGCCGCATTCCCTCCAGCACCGCGCCCCCGAGGCCACCGGTCCTCTCGACGGGATCCCGGTGGCGGGCGGAGATCCGTGGCCGGTCGATGGCGCGGCCCAGACGGGCCACCTCGTCGGCGGTTCCGTCGGCGCTGTCGTCCACGAACAGCACCCGTCGCAGTCCCGGGTGGTCGGGGAGACGCTCCAGGAGGGGCGCCACATTGTCCCGCTCATCGCGGGTGGGTACCACCAGGGCGGCCTCGATCTTCTCCACGGGGTGGAACTCCACCGGCGCCGGCAGCACCGGGGCGTCACGACCGGTGCTGGTGACACCCTCCTCGATGTACTCATCCTCGACGTTCACCGACCAGACGTCGTTGTCGGCACCGAAGATGTTCTCCACCGTCAGCATGGCGGTGAACATCGAGTGGTCCTGGTTGTTGTACTTGTGCATCCCGTTGCGTCCCACGGGATGGACGTTGGTGGCGTTGGCGGCCAGCCATTCCCGGAGCACGTCGACCTTCTCGGCGTAGCCGGCGTCGTACACGGGGTAGGCCTTGGGGATACGCACCACGTACCCGGCCTCGACCTCGCCGGGGCTGATCAGGCCGATGCTCTCTATCTCCCGCGTGGCCAGGGAGATCAGATCCTCGTCGTCCATCTCCCACAGATCGTCGCCCACGTTCACGAAGTACTCGAGCCCGAGGCAGGTCCGGCCGGGCTTGACCATCCACTCCGACCAGGCGCCGAAATTCTGGACCCGACCCAGACGCACCTCGGGGGAGTGGATGTAGATCCAGTTGTCGGGGAATGCGTGGCCCTCGGGGATGACCAGGGCCACGGTGAGAAAGTCCCGGTGGCGAAGGGTGGTGGCGGCCTCGAGCACCTCGGCCGGCGGTGGTGGATCCATGGCCGCGACCAGCAGGTTTATCGGCATGGACGAGATCACCTCGGCGGCCTCGAAGGTCCGCGGTCCCTCGGGCGTCTCGACGTGGACCGTCCTCACCCGACCGTCCCGATGGCGGAGTTTGTCGACCCGGTGGCGGAGGTGGACGGGGACACCCCTCAGCTCGATCTGGCGGGTGGCCTCCTCCCACATCATCCCCGGCCCATATCGTGGATAATGGAATTCGTCGATCAGGCTGGTGACCTCGGTCCTTCCCCGGCGGGGGTCGAGGGCGTTGAGGACGGCCCGGGAGAGGGAGAGGTTCTTGATCCGCTGGGCCGCCCAGTCGGCCTGTATCGACGTGGCGGGCACCCCCCACACCTTCTCGGTGTAGGTCTTGAAGAAAATTCCGTAGAGACGCCACCCGAAACGGGCGGCCACCCATCCCTCGAACGTGCTCTGGTCCTCCGGTGGGTGGATGCGGGTGCCCAGATAGGACAGGACGCAACGGGTGGCCTCGATGACACCGAGACCTCTCAGGGCGTTGCCGAGGCGCAGCGGGTAGTCGAAAAAGGCCCCCTGGTAGAAGATCCGGCTGCTGCGGGGACGCAGCAGGAAGTCGTCCGCGGGGAGTATCTCCCGCCACCGTTTCTCCACCGCACCGACCTTGGTGAAGAACCGGTGCCCACCGATGTCGAAGCGCCAACCGTCACGTTCCACCGTGCGGCTGATACCACCGACGGTGTCATCGGCCTCGAGGACCACGGCGGGATGGTGTCTCTCCGCCAGGTCCCAGGCCGCGGTTAGCCCGGCGGGACCGGCGCCGATCACGACCACCTGGTCTCTACCCGTGGGTGGTCGGGTCATGGGTGTGGTCTACCTCGTCGGTCTCGGATGGGGAGTCGGGTGGTGATTGCCGTCGAACGCTACTGTCCGGCCCGTGCGCCCGACAAGACGTGTTCTCACAAAACTGCCCTGGGCTCTCGGGGTCCGCCTGGCGGCGATCGTGCTGGTCGCGGCGGCCGTGGCGGCCCGCTTCGCGGTTCGCTCGCCCCTGTGGTTGGACGAGGCTCTGACGGTCAACATCGCGTCACTGCCCGTGGCCGACATCCCCGCCGCTC
>JALSTE010000557.1 GCA_026983855.1 Acidimicrobiia bacterium | reverse complement strand
GGTCCGATCGACGACCACCACCTGGCCGCCCATCGCCACCGTGTGCCAGGCCAGGGTCTTGGCGAGGAAGCTCTTCCCCGCCCCCAGCTCCCCGACCGCCGCCAACGAGCCCGACCGGTTGAGGTCCCGAGGCCCGTGGGCGGGATCGAGGAACACCGGCCGCGGATACAGCCCGTCCAGCGACCGGCCGAGGAGCATCCCGCCGGGGTCCCCGACCCCCGATCCGGCGAAAGGCATCGCCGACGCCAACCCGTCGGGGAGCAGATCCTGCGCGTATTCCCGCACCACCGGTGGCGCCGGGGAGCCGGGCAGCATGGCGGTGAAACAGGCCAGCTGGGCGCCGGTGGGCCGGTAGAAGTTGAACTCGGCGGCCCGGAACACCGACTCCACCAAGGCGGCCCGCCGCTCCACCACGGCCAGATCCCGATGCCCGAGGGCGACGATGGTGGTGGCCCGCACCGCCGGCAGCGCCGGGTTGGACTCCAGCCGAGCCCGATGCTCATCGACCGCCTCGGCCGCGGCTGCCAGGGTGGTGGCCGGCCCGGCCGGGTCGCCGCCCGGTTCGGTCAGCTGCCCCACCAGGTTCCGTTCGCCCGCAACGCCCGCCGCCGCGCCGACTGGTTGTCGACCTTCTCGATCCGCACCGCCCAATCGACCGGAAGCGGAAGCTGGTCGTCCAGATGCCACAGCCACTCACCCGACCCATACGGGAACGTCCAGGCAGCCGGCGCTTCCGCCAGACACAGGAACGTCTGATAGCCGACCCCCCAGTCGGGGTGCTCGACGGTGACGTACCGCCAATGCCGAGGCCGATCCGGCTCGCTGCGGCGGCCACCCTCCACGTACACGGCATCCCGATCCAACCGAACCACCGACACCCGACCGGGCCCATCCCCTGGGTGGGGGAGGGGCGGGTCGACCCGTCCACGGAGAACCGCCCGCTCGAAGAGCCATCGCACCTGCTGGGCGGTGAGCCGCCGCAGCCGGAGATGCTGGGACAGCTGCTCGGCGAGGGCCTCCGCCTGCGCTACCGCGGCCGCCACCCGGCCACGACCGGGCGGCGGCACCGGGGCACCGAAGACGGACCCCACCTCGGAGGCCGCCGCCCGGAACCGATCCACCATCCCCCGACCTGTGCCTGTGTCGGGCAGCCGGACCGCCAGCACCCACCGCCGCTCATGCACCGGCTCGGCGACGAGCCGACCCGCGACACGACGCGCCACCCCAGCCCACCCCGGCACCCGGCCGTCGCCGCCGATCCGCCGCTCCAGCTCCTCCCGCGACAGCCTGACTGCCAATGAGAGGATCAGCGACTGCGCCGGCAGCACCAGGAGCGCACCGACGGTGCGGGCGTGCACCTCCCGGGCATCACGGACCGACCGGTGCGGATACGGAAACGGCTCCACCTCGAAGCACGCCCACACGCCCCCGTCGACACCCCACACCAGGTGACCGTCGATCCCCCGCACCGGCAACGGACTAGCCATCGCCCCGCCCACCCAGATCCGTCGGTGCGGGCCGCACCGTGATCGCCACCGACCCGCCCGGGGAAGGCCGCGGCAATGTGACGGGTCGGCCGTTGCGGACCCCCCGACGACAGCCCGGCGACAAGACCACGGTGGCGAACCCGGCAGCGGCCAGGAACGGGGAGCGGCCCTCGATCCGCCAATGCCGCACCGCCCACCCCGACACAGCCACCAACCCGGCGAACACGACCAGATTGCCGACCCCTCCGAGGTGCGCCCACACCGGGCGGGTCACCAACAGCAGCCCGCTCGACGCCGCGACCGCACCCAACTGGGAGGCCGACAGGGCCCAGGGGAGCCGCCACCCGGCGACATGCCCAACGATGATCGGATGACGCAACGCCTGGGTGTACGAGTGGTAGACGTCCACATCCATCGCCCGCTCCGATCACACCGAGAGGTCGGTGAGGGAGATCTGGACGACCACGGAGGAGTGGTTGGGTGGTGCGAGGGCGCCGACGTCCTCGGCCACCTTCTCCTGCAGCCAGTCGGTGGCGTTGATGGCAAACAGAACGATGG
>JALSTE010000556.1 GCA_026983855.1 Acidimicrobiia bacterium | reverse complement strand
GGGTCACCTGATCGGAGCCCTCACCTTGGCTTGGGCGAACCCGCCCCGGACACCACGGATCCCATCTGGGGGCCATGGGCTACCCGACGATGACGCGAAACCCGGAGTGGAGTCCGGAGAACGGAGTCGGTGTGACGAACGTCGACACCGGGCCGGGAGGTCATCGACCGGCGGAAGGCGGGTTGCCGGGCTCAGGATACCCACGGCCCCCCGCCGCTACAACAACGAACCCCCACACCTCCCCGGCCACCGATGCGCCGACCCCGGGAACCGCGACCCCTCCGTCGTCAGCGACGACAGACCCGCTCCACGTACTCCTCGATGACCGCCAGGTCGTCGGGGAGTTCCACCAGGCGTTCCTCCCTCTCCATGAGGTCGGCCAGATGGTCGGGAAGTTCGGGCTGGATCCCCGTGGCCCGCTCCACGGTGTCACCGAACTTGGCCGGGTGGGCGGTGGCCAGCTCCACCATGACCTCACCGGCCAGACCCAGGCGGCGGCCCACCGTGACCCCCACCGCCGTGTGGGGATCGATCAGGTAGTGGTCCCGGTCCCACACCTCGGCGATGGTGCGGGAGACCTCCTCCTCACCGGCGGCGCCGGCGTCGAACTCGGCCGAGAAGGCGGCGGCGACCGGCTGGGGGAGCTCCAGGCGACCGGTGGCCCGGAACTCGGTCATGGCCTCGGCCACCCCCGCCCCCCTGGCACCCCGGTCCCCCGGCCAGTAGTCGTACAGCAGGCGCTCGAAATTCGAGGAGACCTGGATGTCCATGGCCGGGCTGGTGGTGGGTTCCACCCCCCGGTTCTCCATGATCCCGCTGGCGTGGGTGCGGGTGACGATGTCATTGCGGTTGGACGCCAGCACCAGCCTCTCGATCGGGGTGCCCATGCGACGGGCCACGTGACCGGCCAGGACATTTCCGAAGTTCCCCGTGGGGACCGTGAAGGAGACCGGTCGGCGATCGGCCTCGAGCCGGGCCGCGGTGGTCACGTAGTAGACGATCTGGGCCGCCACCCGGGCCCAGTTGATCGAGTTGACCGCCGCCAACCCCATCCGCTCACGGAACGGGCGGTCCCCGAACATGGCCTTGACCAGGTCCTGGCAGTCGTCGAAGGTTCCCGCCACGGCCACGTTGTGGATGTTGGAATCGGTCACCGTGGTCATCTGCCGCCTCTGGACCTCCGACACCCGACCGGCGGGGTGGAGCATCACCAGCTCGATGCCCTCACGACCCCGCAGGGCCTCGATGGCGGCCGATCCGGTGTCTCCCGAGGTGGCCCCGACCACGGTCACCGTGGCCCGACGGCGGTGCAGTTCGTGCTCGAAGAGATGCCCGACGAGCTGCAGGGCGATGTCCTTGAACGCCAGGGTCGGGCCCCAGTAGAGCTCCAGCACGTACTCATCGGCTCCGGCCGGATCCCCCCCGACGAGGTGGTGGAGGGGCGCCACCTCGGGGTGGCGGAATCCGGCGTAGGCCGCCTCCACCACGGCCCCGAGTTCGTCATGGCTCATGGCCCCGGGACCGGATCCCTCCACGAAGGGCCAGATCACGTCGGTCGCCACGTCCACGTAGGGCAGGTCGCGGTACACACCGAGTGGACGGGGCAGGGAGGGCCAGCGCTCCGGAACGTAGAGTCCACCGTCGATCGCCAGACCGGTGAGCAGGGCGTCGCCGAACTCCAGAACCGGGGCGTCACCACGGGTGCTGAGGTATCTCACGGGACGACCGCCGATCAGCTCTCGATGACCCGGATCAGGGAACCCACCCTCACCACGGTGTCGAGGTCCTCCAACCCGACCAGGGTGCGGTGCAGGTCCCTCTCCCGGGCCTGGTGGGTGATGAACACGATCTTGGCCCCGTCGCCGGTTCCCTCCTGTTCCATCAGGCGGATCGACACACCGTGTTCACCGAACACGGTCGCCACCGCGGCCAGGACCCCGGGGCGGTCCTCCACGTCGAGTCTGAGGTAGAACGCCGACAGTGACTCGTCGATGGGTCGGATGGTGGCGTCGGGGAGGTTCCCCATCGAATCGGAGATCCCCTGGACCAGA
>JALSTE010000555.1 GCA_026983855.1 Acidimicrobiia bacterium | reverse complement strand
GTGAGCGCACGTTCCCGGTCATGGGTACCACCGCCCACCTGGTGGTCGTCGGTGGTCGTTCCCGTCACCTGGACCTGGCGGAGATGCACCTGCGGGACCTGCACCGCCGTTGGACCAGGTTCGACCGGGACAGCGACGTGTCCCGGCTGAACGCCGCCGGCGGCCGGGTCGTGATCCTCCCCCCCGACACCTACGCCGTGATCGAGGCCGCGGTCCAGGGCTGGAGGTACACCCGGGGCCGCTTCGATCCCACCGTCGCCGACTCCATGGCCGCCGTCGGCTACGACCGCAGCTTCGAACGGATCCCGGCCGTCGCCACCGCCCTCCGCACCCGTCCCGCACCGGGGTGTGCCGGAATCGCCCTGTTCCCCGAGTTGCACGCCGTGGCCATGCCCCCCGGGGTACATCTGGACCTGGGTGGGATCGCCAAGGGCATGGCCGCCGACATGGTCGTCGACGAACTTCTCGCCGCCGGGGCCCGGGGAGCGGCGGTGAACATAGGCGGTGACGTCAGGGTGGCGGGGGAGGCCCCCTCCCCGGCGGGCTGGATCATCGAACTGGCACCCACCGCGGTGGGGGTCCGGCCGGCCCTGCGTGTCGGCCTCGCCCGGGGGGCGGTGTGCACCACCACCCGCAAGCGCCGCACCTGGCGGGGCCCCGAGGGCCCCCGGCACCACCTGGTCGACCCCGGAACCGGACGGCCCGCCGACGCCGGCCTCGAGTCGGTCAGCATCGTCGCCCCCACCGCGGTCCGGGCCGAGCTGCTGGCCAAGGCCGCCTACCTGGCCGGTCTGAGCGGAGGGGCCGAACTGCTCGAGGAGGCCGGGGCCTGCGGGGTCCTGGTTACCGACGCCGGGCAGATCTGTCCCGCCGGGGCCATCCGGGACTTCCTCCGGTGACCGACCAGCTCACCTGGTACGTGGCCCGGGCGGCGGGCCTGACGGCCTGGACCCTGGTGGCGGCGTCGATCCTGTGGGGACTGTTCCTCTCCACCGGTGTTCTCCGCAGCCGGGCCGGGCGACCCTGGATGCTCGACCTGCACCGTTTCCTCGGCGGACTATCGGTCTCCTTCGTGGCCGTGCACCTGGTCGCCCTGACCGCCGACACCTACGTGACGTTCGGATGGCGGGAGCTGCTGGTGCCCATGGCGTCGGAGTGGAGGCCCGGCGCGGTGGCCTGGGGGATCACCGCCCTCTGGTTGCTCCTGGCGATCCAGATCACATCGATGCTGCGGCGTCGGGTGGTCTCCGAACGGATCTGGCGGGCCGTCCACGGTTCGTCGTTCGTCCTGTTCGGAACGGGCACGGTTCACGCCATCGGGGCCGGAACCGACGTCACCTCACCCATCGTGGCCGTTCCCCTGGGACTGGTGACCCTCGGGGTCCTGGGGCTGATCTGGTGGCGGGTCCTGGCCCCCGCGGGTGACACCGGTGGGTCTGGGCGGCCTTCCCACCGTGCCCTACAGACGGGTACGGGGTCCACCAGTGAGGTACTGACAGCCCGACCGTGATTGACTGCCCCCGATGGGGGTTGAGAACCGGGCCGAGATCGCGGAACACGAGCTGACCCACCGCCAGATCCTGACGGTGTTCAGCGGGCTCCTGCTCGGGGTGTTCCTGGCCTCGCTGGACACCACGGTGGTGACCACGGCCCTACCCACCATCGCCGGTGACCTGGGTGGGCTCACCCAACTGCCCTGGGTCCTCACCGCGTATCTGCTCACCAGCACCGCCGCCACACCGCTGTACGGAAAGCTCAGCGACCTCTACGGACGACGGCGGCTGTACCTCATCGCCCTGGGGATCTTCCTGGTGTCGTCCCTGCTGGCGGGCCTCTCCCAGAACATGCTGCAGCTCATCATCTTCCGGGGGCTTCAGGGAGCCGGGGGCGGAGGCCTGGGGGCCATGGGCTTCATCATCCTGGGGGAGTTGGTATCCCCCCGGGCCCGGGGTCGCTACATCGGCTACTTCACCGCCGCCTTCACCTCCTCGGCCCTGTTGGGTCCGGTGATAGGCGGCTACTTCGTGGACCACGCCTCCTGGCGCTGGGTGT
>JALSTE010000554.1 GCA_026983855.1 Acidimicrobiia bacterium | reverse complement strand
GCTGTCGTCACCGGTGAGCCGAAACCGCCCCGGGGCTCGCGGGTGCTGCGGGGACTGGTGCTCAACGGGGTGGCCAACGCCCACAGCCACGTGTTCCAACGGGCCCTGAGGGGGCGAATGGAGCGGGGAAGGGGAAACTTCTGGACCTGGCGGGACCTCATGTACCGGGCGGCCTCGGCCCTGGAACCCGATCTGCTCCACCGCCTGGCCCGGGCCGTCTACGCCGAGATGCTGGAGAGCGGGTTCACGGCGGTGGGCGAGTTCCACTACGTGCACCATCCCCTGGGTGGGGGGCGCTACCGCGACCCCAACATAATGGGGGAGGCCCTGGTGGCGGCGGCCACCGAGGCCGGAGTCAGACTCACCCTGCTGGACACCCTCTACCTGCACGGGGGGCTGTCGGCGGAGGGCTACGTCCCCCTCGGCCTGGCCCAGGCCCGCTTCGGCGACGGAACGGTGGAGCAGTGGGCCGAACGCACGGCCCGGCTGACGGCCGCTCCCGGGGTCGTGACCGGCGCGGCCGCCCACTCGGTGAGGGCGGTCGACCCCCACTCGCTCGCCACTCTGGCGTCCGTCGCCACCGAGCGGAATCTGGTGGTCCACGCCCACGTGAGCGAACAACCGGCGGAGAACATCGTCACCCTGGAGCACCACGGGCTGACACCGACGAAGGTTCTGGAAAGGGCCGGAATCCTGGGCCCCCGGTTCACCGCCGTACACGGCATCCACCTCTCCCCCGAGGACTCCCAGGCCCTGGGTTCCTCGGGGTCGACCGTTTGTCTCTGCCCCACCACCGAGGCCAACCTGGGTGACGGGGTCGGCAAATCGGTCAGGCTCCTGGCGGCTGGAGCCCGGCTCTGCGTGGGGAGCGACTCCCAGGCGGTGGTGGACCCCCTGGCCGAGGCCCGGGCGGTGGAGATGCACGAACGCCTGGTATCGGGGGTTCGCGGGGTGCACGACACCACCGAGCTGCTGGCGGCCCTGACCACCGGTGGGTACCGCTCCCTGGGACGGTCCGCCCCCGACGGCGAACCCCATGATCCGTTCTCCATCGGGGCCCCCTGCGATCTGGTGGCCGTGGGGCTGGGCTCGACACGACTGTCGGGCCATGACCGGGGTTCCCTGTTGGAGGCGGTGGTGTTCTCCGCCACCGCCTCCGACGTGACCGACGTGGTCGTGGACGGGAGGGTGGTGGTGAACGGAGGGCGACACGTGACGATCGACGTGGCGGCCGAACTGACCACCGCCATCGAACAACTCTGGGACCGGGCCCCGTGATCACCAATCCCCCCGGCGGAACCATCCCCGGCCCCGGCCACGCCCGGGGAGGCACCCCTCCACCCTCCCGTCAGACACCGGTGAGGCCGCCCCCGGCCCCGGCCACCCGACCCCGAGGAGTCTTCACGTGAGCACCATCGTCATAGACGACATCGGCCTGCTGGTCACCAATGACCCGGTCCTCGGGCCGGGGGAGCTGGGCCTGCTGACCAACGCCTCGGTGGTGGTCGAGGACGGCGAGGTCGTCTCGGTCGGCCCCCGGGGTCAGGTCGCCGACGAACGCATAGACGCCGCCGGCCGCTGTGTCATCCCCGGGTTCGTCGACTCCCACACCCACCTGGTCTTCGCCGGGGACCGGGCCGAGGAGTTCACCGCCCGCATGGCCGGCCGCCCCTATGACGGTGGGGGAATCAGGGTCACCACCGAGGCCACCCGTCGGGCCTCCGACGCCGAGCTGACCATCCTACTGGCGACGAGGCTGGAGGAGGCCCACCGCTCGGGCACCACGACGGTGGAGATCAAGTCCGGATACGGCCTGGACGTGGAAACCGAGCGACGCACACTGCGGCTGGCCCGGAGGGCGACCCCCGAGACCACCTTCCTCGGGGCCCACCTGGTGCCGACGGAATACGAGGGGCGGGCCGACGACTACGTGGATCTGGTGTGCGGGAAGATGCTGCAGGCCTGCGCCCCCGAGGCCCGCTGGATCGACGTGTTCTGTGAGAGGGGGGCCTTCGACGTCGACCAGTCCCGACGGGTGCTGGAGGCCGGACGGGC
>JALSTE010000553.1 GCA_026983855.1 Acidimicrobiia bacterium | reverse complement strand
GCTCGAACCTTCGAGCGCCGGCAGCAACCGGGTCAACCCTCACCGGGGAGGGAGCCGGGGTCGCTCAACGCGATGGTTCGACCCTGGGAATCGATGGCCACCACCGACCACGTCATCGGCTCGTGCACCTGGGCGGTGAGGCCGCTATCGGTTTCGGCGCCACCAAAGCGAACCGACGCCTCGGTTCCGATCCACCCCCAGTAGGGCTTCCCATCACCGTCGAGGACCACGACCCGGTAGTAGGCGGCGTCGGGCACCTCGGCCCAGGCGAGCAGGGGCCGAAGCCCGCCGGGCGCCGAATCGACCAACTCGATTCCACCCACACCCCCGAGGGCCCGCAGATCGGGGGCGGGGCTGCCCTCGGTCGTCGATGGGGCCTCGGTCGTCGATGGGGCCTGCACGGTTGTGGGTGTGGCCACCTCCTGCGCTGGTTGACCAGTGGATGTGGTGGTACCCGAGCACGAGGCGGTGGCGACGGCGATCATGACCGAGGCCACCACGAGACGCATGGTCGGCATGCTCAGCCCCCTTCCAGACCCTCGAGGGCCCGTTGTTCGAGGCTCTCGTAACCCATCTGTTGGGCCAGGGCACCAAGCTCGAAGAGCCGCTCCAGATCGCCCGAGGCGATCGCCTCCTCGATACGCCGATCCAGCTCGGCGATGAGGTCGAACTCCAGGTCGGCGGCACCGGGATCACCCGCCCCCGAACCTATGGCCCCGACCTCCAGAGCCGCCACCGCGAGGGTGTTGAGAGCCCGGTCCGAGATGAGGTCGGGATTGGCCAGGGCGAGTTCCAGGATCCGGGCCATGATGTGGGCCGCGATCCCCATGTGGGTGGCGGAGAAAACCTCACACTCGGGTGAACGGTCCAGCGACGCCGCCAGAGCCACCGCCCGGGCGGCGACGTCTATGAGATCGGCGGGAGCGACCTCCTCGCCCGAGCCGACCTGGGCCTCGATCTGGTTCAGATCGGCCACCAACTGCTCGGCCTGGGCGCTGAAGGAAGCGGGATCGGCCGCCGAGCCGCTGCGGAGGGCCAGCCAGTCCGCGGTCACGTCGACACTGTTCACGCCGATCCCGTATCCGGCCACCTGCTCGCAGGTCGCCCACGAGATGGGCATGTCGAGGGGCCGGTCCATCGGGAAGACCCCCACCGTGGTGGCCACGGTGCCGTTCACTATCTGAGGGGCGGAGGCCGCACCGGCGAGGGACGCTTCCACGGTCGCCGAACCCATAGACGTCACCGCGGTCCAGGTGATCGTCCCCGACACCGACGTGCCGTCCGATTCCAGCTGAAAACTCCCGTTCCCGGCGCCGGACTCGCCCGTCGGACGGTGGACCGCCACGAAGACGAGGTCACCCCGCCACTGCCCCTGGGGGAAGGCACGGTCACTCGCGGCCGATGCCCATCCCACCGACAAGACCGACGCCAACACCGCCACCGCGAGGACGATCGCACCACGTCGGTACACGACACCCCCTCTCTGCCCAACTCTCCCAACGCTCGCTTTGACGGCAAAAAAGGTAGCACGACCGTTTCTCCGCCCCTGACTGCGCCACTGCAGGGGTCTCATCCTCTCTACCTGTTCGATGGGTCGGGAGTGGCCGCAGGGCGGAACCCGTGACTGAGGAGATATGCGCCCAGGGCGATCTCGAACAAGCCGCCGGGCGCGGCGAGGACGACGGTGACTGAATGGCCACTCACCAGTTCGAGCAGGGCCCCGGTGGCGAGTGCCACATACCCGTAGATCCCCCAGGTAGCGAGCGGTCGGGGAACCCGCCGCCAACGTCTGAGCGCGCGACAGAACGGGATGCTTCCGGCGGCGAGGGCGATCATGGCGAGCAGATATCCAGTGGTGTCGGCGTCCGCCACATCCACGTGTTGGGTGAGAACGATCCCACCGGCGAGAAGCGCCGCTTCAGCGACCCGCGCCGCCAGGTAACCCGCACCGATGGCGTGCTCATCGGATCGGAACAGTCGAAACCCGAGCAATCCTGCGACCGCCACCGCCACCGAGTTGACGGCGATGAGGATCATGCCCATCGGTCGGTCAGCCAGAA
>JALSTE010000552.1 GCA_026983855.1 Acidimicrobiia bacterium | reverse complement strand
AAGGCCCTGGGCCGCATGGCCGATCACGACCGGCTGTTCATGGGGTGGGTCGATGGGGCGGCGGTGGGCCTGGCCCTGGTGCGCCGGGACCAGCTGTCCGACGGTGCCGTCCTCGGGGTGATCGACGTGCTCTACGTCGAGCCGGGTTTCCGCGAGGTGGGAGTGGGGGAGGCGCTCATGGAGCGCATCCTGGCCTGGGCGGCGGAGAATCAGTGCGTCGGGATCGACGGCCTGGCCCTGCCCGGGGATCGGCACACCAAGAACTTCTTCGAGTCCTTTGGCTTCAAGGCCCGACTCCTGGTGGTCCACCGCGATCTGACCGGTGGCTGAGGGACCCACCGGGGGACCGGTGGTGGGGGGGGGGGCGGTGGTGGTCGACGACGGGCGACTGCTACTGGTGCGGCGGGGTCGGGAGCCGGCCCGGGGTCTGTGGTCGGTACCCGGGGGCAAGGTGGAGAGGGGCGAGACCGTCGGACAGGCGGTCCTGCGGGAACTGACCGAGGAGACGGGCCTGACCGGAAGTCTCCTGGAGCCGCTCGGGTGGGTCGAGAGGATCGGACCGGACCACCACTTCGTGATCATCGACTACCGGGTGGAGGTTGAACCGGGGGTCAGCCCCCGGGCGGGGGACGACGCCGATGAGGCCCGTTTCGTCCCCCTGGGGGAGGTGGGGAGCATGGATCTGGTCCCGGGCCTGGTCGAATTCCTGACCTCACACGGCGTCCTACCGGGGGAGTGAGTCCCCGGGGCTACCGCCTCAGCGGCCCTTCCACACCGGGGCCCGCTTCTCGATGAAGGCCCGGGGACCCTCGGCGAAGTCCTCGGTCTTGAACATGGCGGCGATGCCCTCGGCGCTGAGCCGCCAGGCGGTGGCGTCATCGGCGAAGCGGCTGGCGATCATGACCTCGCGGCTCTTGCGGACGGCGAGGGGGGCGTTGACACTGATCCGCTCGGCCATGGCCAGGGCCCCCGTCAGGGCCTCCCCGGGTTGGACGACCTGATTCACCAGGCCGAAGTGGTGGGCCTGCTCCACGGTGATGGGGTCCCCGGTGAGGGCCATCTCCATGGCGATGTTCCACGGCACGGCGCGGGGCAGCCGGAAGAGTCCGCCGGCGGCGGCGATCAGGGACCTCTTCACCTCGGGGATCCCGAACCGGGCGGCGGTGGAGGCCACGACCAGGTCGCACGACAGGACCACCTCGAGTCCCCCGGCCAGGGCGGGGCCGTCGACCGCGGCGATCAGGGGCTTGATCCGCTCCCGCTGGACCAGGCCGGCGAAACCACCCCTCTCCGTGGATATGTTCCGCCCGGAGGCGATGGCCTTGAGGTCGGCTCCGGCGCAGAAGACGGGGCCCTCCCCGGTGATCACCCCCACCCAGAGATCGGGGTCGGCCTCGAACACGTCGAGGTGGTTCTCCATCTCGGTGGAGACCTCCTCGTTGACCGCGTTGCGGGCCTCGGGGCGGTTCAGGGTGAAGACCGCGACCCGGCCTTCCTTGCGAAAATCAACAGCCATGGGCGCACCCTACCCTCCGACCCCCCGGGCGCTCACATCGGGGGTGCGGAGAGGAGGCGACGGATCGGGGTGAGCGCCCCCGGACCGCTCACATGGGAAGCGGGCCCGGGGGTGGGACGGTCACCATCGGGCTGATGGTGAGGATGCTCACATCGGGGTCGCCGCCGCCGATGGAGCCCCGTGGATTCTCCAGGCGGCGGCACACGGTGTGGGAGGTGCGGATCCCCCAGTGTGCTCAGGGTGTATCTGAGGCGGGAGAGGTTGGATCTGTGTCGGTGTCTGGACTGTCACCGGGAGTGGGAGCAGGAGGCGGCTGATCCCCTGGGTCACCTTCATCTGAGCTGACCGGGCCCGGGGCCTCCGGCTCGCCCGAGGCGTTGGTCTCGGGCGGGTTCTCGGCGGCTGGTGCTGTGTCGGCCGGTTCGGTGGGGGTTGGTGCGGTGTCAGTTGTTTCGGTGGTTGCGGCGGTTTCGCCCGAGGTGTTGGTCTCGGGGGGATTCTCGGTGGCTGGTGCTGTGTCGGCCGGTTCGGTGGGGGTTGGTGCGGTGTCAG
>JALSTE010000551.1 GCA_026983855.1 Acidimicrobiia bacterium | reverse complement strand
TGGCCACCCGATTCATCCAGCAGGCGGCGGTGGGCGGAGGTGATGGAGTCCACCACGCCGGCGTCGTGGAGCTCCGACGCCACCACGGTGTAGGTGAAGCGGAATTCGGTCATGTATCCATTCGACCCCGGCGACGGCGATACCGAAAGGGGCCAAGGTCCCCCGGGCCGGTTGACGACGATCGCGGTACGGGGGCGACGACAAGGGGGCTTCCCCCGGGTCACCGCTAGGCTCGGGTACCCCACCGGCGATCACCGTGGGTGGGTACCGACATGGGGGCCGGTCATGAACAGCGGTAGGCAGTCGAACCAGGTCCCGGGGTCCCTGACCCTGGCCGACCACGAGGGGAGGTGGCGGTCCCTGGCCGAGTGGGCCGCCGGTCGACCCCTGGTGGTCCAGATGGTGCGCTACTACGGTTGAATTCCCTGTCGGGACTATCTCGTCCAGTTGGGCGAGCACGCAGGTGAATTCGAGGAGGCGGGGGTCTCGGTCGTTTCCGTGGGGGGATCGGCGGACTACCAGGCCCGGGACCTGGCCGAGGGGGGACACCCGTTCCCCGTGCTGTTGGACCCCGACCAGGAACTCCGGTCGGCGGTGGGGTTCGGCGACCTCTCCAAGTTGGACTTTCTCAAGCCCGAGGGAGCGATCAACTACTGGAGGTCGTTTCGCCGGGGCGCCCGTCAGGGCCGACCCACCCGGGACCGCGAACGATCCCCCGGGGTCGTCATCCTCGGCCCGAACCTCGAGGTGCTCTGGGCCCGCGAGGGGCGGGCCCTGGGCGACTATCCGCCGGTGGGGGAGGTGCTGGCGGTGGTGAGGCGACTGACCGGCGGGGGCGATGGGGCGTGAGGGTCACCCTGCTGGGTACCGGAGGGCCCCGGCCCGATCCTGACCGGGCCGGTCCGGCCACGCTGATCCGCCACGGGGGCACGAGCGTGGTGGTCGACACCGGCAGGGGAGTGGCGACCCAGTTGCTGCGGGCCGGGGTCGAGGTCGAGGACCTCGACACCGTGGTGATCACCCACTTCCATTACGACCACACCGGCGATCTCGACGACCTCATCATGTCGGGCTGGAACAACGGACGCACCCGGCCCCTGAGGCTGATCGGACCGGAGGGTCTGGCCCGACTGGTCGATGACTACCTGAGCCGCGTCCACGCCGCTGACATCCTCTTCCGGCTGAGGGAGTGTCAGTTCACCGGGGAGGATCTGGTCCATCCCCGGGAGTTACTTGACATAACGGAGCTACCGGGGGACAGGGGCAGTACCACCGAACTCCTCGATGGTGAGATCGTCATGGAGGCCGAGCCGGTCGATCACGGTCATGGTTTCGGCCTGGACCGACGTGAATGGCCGTGCCTGGGGTACAGATTCACCGCCGGCGAACGGGTCGTCGCCGTCAGCGGTGACACCATCGACTGCCCGGGCCTGCGGCGACTGGCCCTGGGCGCCGACCTGCTCGTTCAGTGCTGCTACTACGCCGGGCTGGAGTTGGCCGATCCGGTGGTGGCCGTGGTAGCCGACCTGGTGCTGGCCGCGGCGCCCTCGGTGGGACCCCTGGCCGAGGCGGCCGGGGTCGGTACGGTTGTCCTGACCCACATCCGGCGCAAGGCCCCCGAGATGCTGGACTCCATGTTGGCCGAGGTCAGGGCCCACTTCGACGGCGAGGTCGTGATCGGTTCGGACCTGTGGTCCCGGGAACTCGGCTGAGCCCCCAGCCGTTCGGGCCGATCCGACCCGTACGGTGCATGAGGGTCGGCGGGCGGTGCGGCTCCTCTATCTACTTTACATAATGAGGATTATCGGCGGTATCTGATAGGGCCGCTCGGGGTCCACGTCGGGAGCTGGGCCCCCACTGGCGTCCCAGCCGGCGGGTGCGGGGGCGAGCCCCTTCCCCGGAGACCCACATCGATGGTCCCCAGCCCTTCCGCACTGACCACGCCGGGGAGTTCAGCCTCAGTCGTTGGGGGGAAACACCACGGTGATCGTGGGCAGGGTGAACACCGGCGGCGCGGTGGTGGTTGTCGTCGGGGAGGTCGTGGTGGTGGTGGTGGTCGTGGTCGTGGTCGTCGTC
>JALSTE010000550.1 GCA_026983855.1 Acidimicrobiia bacterium | reverse complement strand
ATAACACGGCGATGACGGTGGAGTTGATTGCTCCTATTGCTATGGATGAGGGTTTGAGGTTCGCTATTCGTGAGGGGGGTCGTACGGTGGGTGCGGGCCGGGTCACGAAGATCCTCGAGTAGTCACCCCATCCCTATTTGTGAAGTCGACCCGAGGCGGCCCGGACAGCATCCGGGCCGCCGGGTCACGACGAAGATGATTGGTTGCCCATGGCCCCGTCCCAGAGAATCAGAATCCGACTGAAGGCCTACGATCACGAGGTCGCCGATCAGTCGACCCGGAAGATCGTGGAGACCGTTCTGCGAACCCAGGCGAAGATCCGGGGCCCCGTGCCCCTACCCACGGAGAAGCACCGCTACACGGTGATCCGCTCCCCCCACAAGTACAAGGACTCCCGGGAGCACTTCGAGATGAGGGTGCACAAGCGCCTGATCGACATCCTGGAGCCCTCCCCCAAGACCGTCGACTCCCTCCAGAGGCTGGAGCTCCCGGCCGGGGTCGACATCGAGATCAAGATCCAGCAGGGCTGAACGCCTCCTCCCCCGGAGGTAATCGCCCCGCCGCTTGGCAGTGGCACGGGCACCCGCTAACATGCGGTGTTCGTGCTGCCGGCCGGGTGACCGACCATGGTCCCCCGGCGACAGACCCCCCGAAATCGACGTCCCACCAGGCCCCGAGGGGAACCGGTGGGCAAAATCCAACCTACGCTCCGCCGGCGCCGCCGTGCGGAGCGTTCGCATGACACGAACGGCGCTCCGGCGCCGGCCAGCAAGAGAGAGACGCCAACCATGGCGAACAAGGCGATCGTTGCCGAGAAAGTCGGCATGACCCAGCTCTGGGACGAGGAGAACCGGGTGCTCCCGGTCACGATGCTCCGCGTCTCACCCTGCCGCGTCGTCCAGATCAAGACCACCGAGAGGGATGGATACACCGCCCTCCAGGTGACCTACGGCCAGAAGGCGGAGAACAAGTTGAACCGTCCCGAGGCCGGTCACTTCTCCGCCGCCGGAGTCGATCCGGGCCGACGCCTGGTGGAGCTCCGCCTGGACGATGTCGACGGCTACGAGGTGGGCCAGGAACTGGCCGCCGACCTCCTGGAGGCCGGTGAGCTCGTGGACGTGACCGCGGTGTCCAAGGGCAAGGGCTTCGCCGGGGTCATGAAGCGCCACAATTTCGGCGGCCAGAAGGCCAGCCACGGTACCCACCGGGTCCACCGGGCCCCCGGTTCCGTCGGAGCCTGCGCCACACCCGCCCGGGTCTTCAAGGGCACCCGGATGGCGGGACGGATGGGTGGCACCCGGGTGACCACCCAGAACCTGACCGTGGTACGGGCCGACCCCGAGAAGAACCTGATCCTGGTGAAGGGATCCGTGCCCGGCCCCAAGGGTGCCGTGGTCGTCATCCGCGACGCGGTGAAGGGATAGGCATCCAGATGTCCTCCACTATCGACATTCGAACCCCCGACGGTGGCACGGCCGGCACGGTAACCCTGGCCGAGTCGCTCTTCGGGATCGAGCCCAACACCTCGGTGCTCCACCAGGTGGTCAACGCCCAGCTGGCCGCCCGGCGACGCGGGACCCACAGCACCAAGACCCGGGCCGAGGTACGGGGTGGCGGGGCCAAGCCCTGGGCCCAGAAGGGCACCGGTAGGGCCCGCCAGGGTTCCATCCGGTCACCGCAGTTCACGGGGGGTGGGATCGTGCACGGACCCCGGCCCCGCAGTTACCGGCAGAAGGTGAACAAGAAGGTCGGGCGTCTGGCCCTGATCTCCGCTTTGTCGGACCGGGCCCGTTCCGACCGGGTCGTGGTCGTCGACTCCTGGAACTTCAGCCGTCCCCGCACCCGCGATGCAGCCGCCGTTCTGGACAATCTGGGGCTGGACGGCAAGGTGTTGTTGGTCCTCGACCGTGATGATCCGGCCGGCTTCAGTTTCCGCAACCTGTCCCGGGTACAGCTCGTCGAGCCGGCGGAGCTCAACCCCTACGACATTCTCTGCAACGACTGGCTGGTCTTCACCACGGCCACCCTGCCCGGAGGTGCACGATGAAGGACCCCCGTGACGTCATCCTCACCCCGG
>JALSTE010000549.1 GCA_026983855.1 Acidimicrobiia bacterium | reverse complement strand
CTCCTCACAGGCGGCCAGGGCCGCCGACCGGGCAGCCACCACCGCACTGTGCAGGTGCTGGTAGTGGTCGGCCAGGTTCACCAGATCCTCGGGGGAGAGACCCTCGAGGTCGGTCAAGGCCAGGCGGGACAGCTCCGAGGCCAGCTCCCCGGCCCGCCGGGCCGGATCGTCCACCGGCGCCGAGGAGGGTGACGGGGCGCCGTGGGCCCCGGGTGGGCAGGAGGGACACGGGGCACCGTGGGGGACGCTGGTATCGGCGTCGGGGTTGGGTGACCGGTCACGATCGTCCACGGCGGTCTCCTTTCGAACATCGACTTCCGGCCCCGGGAGAGGTCCCGGGGGTGATGGGTGGGGAAGCTGAAATCAGGAGGCAGGAATGGTCCTGCGAGGGCATGGTGCCCGTCCGTCCCGGGGGCCACCGGGCCCCCGGGGAGCCGCCTGAGGGGCGGCCCGTGAGACGAACGTATGTTCGTATTCAAGGTAGCAGCCGGGTGGGACGGCCACAACCCAGGGGGAGAGATTTCTCGATAGATCCCGGGAAATCTTCCAGCGGCCCAGCGGCCCAGCAGCCCAGAGAAAGCGGCCCCGGCCACCAGCGCGGCCACGGTGACCGATTTCACACCGATTCCATACAAAACACTGTGTTCTATACAGTGTTATTTACATATACTGTCTCCATGACATCGAATCCCCACTCCCGTCGAGCCGGCCCCCGAGGCTCCCACGGTCCACGCGGGTCCCGGGGCCCCCGAGGGCCCAGGGGCCGACGGGGTCGCAACCAGATCCGGACCCGAACCGGGGACGGCTGGGCGGTCAACGCCCGGGTGGCCCGGTTCGTGGAGCCGGCGGTGCTCCTGCTCCTGCGGGACACCGCCTCCTACGGCTACGACCTCACCGACGAACTCGAGGAGATCCTCGGGGAGAGGGTGGACCACGGGAACCTCTACCGGATGCTGCGCAGCTTCGAGGAGGACGGGCTGGTCACCTCCGAGTGGAGGGACGACCTGCCCGGGCGCTCCAAGCGCACCTACCGGCTGACCGCCGACGGTCTGGCGGTGCTGGACCAGTGGGCGGAGGCCCTGGCCGACCTGCAGGGGAACATCGATGCCTTCCTCGCCCGCCACCACGGCGACGGGGAACCGACGAACTCACCACACAACTCGAAAGAGGAAACAGAATGAACAACGAAACCGAAATCAACGAACCAGAACTGAACGACGAGGAGACGGCCGCCGAGCACGAGCACGACTGCGGTTGCGGCGGCCGGGGCCATGGTCCGGGCATGGGCCGGGGCCGGGGAAAGGGCCGGGGCCGAGGCCGGGGAATGGGCCGGGGCCGGGGTCGCCATGAGGACCGCCGGGCCCGCCGGCAGCTCATGTTCCGGGCCCTGAGGGCCGGACACGGCTACACCGAGCTGGAGCCCGGCGACCTCGAGGCCCTCAAGGAGCACCAGAGGGATCTGGAGCAGAGGCTGGCCGACCTCACCGACCTGATCGGCAAGCTCGAGAGCTGACCTCGGGGTTCCACCCCGAACCGGTGGTGGGGCACCGGCCCCGCCCAACCGGTGATACCGACCAGTAAAACAGCGTTGCCCCCGCCCCATGGACCATGGGCGGGGGCAACTGTCGCTCCGATGCCCGGGGGTCGTGAGATCGGAGCGCGTCCGGTGCCGCCTCAGCGGTAGTTGGCCGAACCCGGTGAGCGGTTCAGGAAGGTCTCCCGGGTGGGGCGCTCCTCGTGGTTGGGGAAGCGGACCACCAGCTCCCGGGCCTGCTCCACCCACCGGTCCCGTTCGATGCGACCGGGGAAGGTGTCGATGGCCGCGGTCACCTTGGCCACGTCCTCCTCACCGAAGGCGGCGAGCTGCTCCCAGCTCACGATCCCCAGGCCGTTCAGAATGCTCTCCATCTTCGGCCCGATGCCGTTGACCACCTTCAGATCGTCGGTGTGGGCGGCGCCGGGGGTACCCAGGGAGGTGGTTCCGCTGACCCAGGACTCCGCCGGGGTGGCGCCAGCGAACCCGAGGCTGTCCTGGTCGGGCCGGCTGTCCTGGCCGTCGGCTGCGGTGTCGGCGAAC
>JALSTE010000548.1 GCA_026983855.1 Acidimicrobiia bacterium | reverse complement strand
GGTGGCCGCCACGGGACCCCGCTGGGGATGTTTCTGGTGCTGGTGGCGGGGCGGGGTCACACCCTCCTGTGGTCGTAACTGGGACGCCGGCCCGATCCGTAGGAGCGCAGGCCCCCCTCGGGACCCACCGCGTTCGGTCTCTGGAACACCCAGTTCTGCCAGGCCGTCAGGCGACCGAACACCTTGGTCTCGACCGTCTCGGGCCCGACGAAGCGATGGTTGGCCTCCATGCCGGTGAGGGCGTCGGGGGAGTAGCTGGCCCTCTCCTCGGTGGCGATCCGGATCTCATCAGCCCAGTCGAGGTCGTCGGGGGTGAAGGTGACCAGCCCGGCGGCGTCGGCCGCCTCGGCGTCCAGCTCCACCCCCAGGAGCCCCCGGGCCGCCTCCACCCCGGCCTCGTCGAGGCAGAAGTGGCTCTGCAGTCGGGTGATGCCGTTGCCCATGGGCAGGGTCCCAAGGTTCATCTCGTCGAGCACCACCACCGCCGGGGGCAGGGGATCGGCGTCGTCCTCGAAGATCCCCGTGAGCATGTAACTGCGGTCCGAGGCCAGAACGATCTCGAACAGGGAACCCGCGAAGCAGGAACCCGGTTCCACCAGGGCGAACAGCGTCCGCGACGACAGGTCCAGCCGCTTCAGGGTGCGCCCCCAGTACAGGACCAGCTCCCTGACCAACCAGTTGGTCGCGTTCTCGGCCAGGAACCGGTCATGGGCCAACACGAGCCCCCGGTCGCCACGGCTGCGGAGGTGGAACACGCCCAGATCGGGTTCGTTGAAGCGGAGATGCAGGAGGAGTCCGTCCAACTCCCGGGCCAGGGCCAGCAGCCAGTAGGTGTCGCCCTCCCCCACCAATTCATCGGTGTCGGCGGGGGGTGCGGTCCGCGGACCCCGGATCTCGATGTCGACGACCCGGTTCCCCCGGTCGATGACGGCACTCACGAACCGGCCCTCGATGCTGTCGGAGAACCAATCGATACCGAGCGGCGTCAGTTCAACTCCCACGGCCGAATCGGGGCGGTCCGACGAGGCGGCCGCCTCGGCCGCCAGGCGCCCGGTGGCGGCGGCGAACTCCGAGGGGGTGGCCAACTCGTCGACGAGGCCCCAATCGACCGCCGTGGTCCCGCCGATTCCCTCGGCCAGGGTGGCGAACACGTCGGCCCGGTCGCGCCGAACCCGTCGCTTGTCGACCAGGCGGGTGAGTCCCCCGGTTCCCGGCAGAACACCGAGAAGGGGCACCTCGGGCAGTGACACCGTCGTCGCCCGATCGTCCACGAGCAGTATCCGTTCCGCCGACATGGCCACCTCGTAGCCGCCACCCGAGGTGGTGCCGTTGAGGGCGGCCACGTAGTGCTGGGAGGACTTCTCCGACGCCTCCTCGATCGAGCACCTCGTCTCATTGGTGAACTTGCAGAAATTGACCTTGTGGGAGTGACTCGCCCCGGCCAGCATGCCGATGTTGGCCCCGGCGCAGAACACCTTCTCCAGTCCCCCGGTGATGACGACGGCCTTGACCTCGGGATGCTCGAATCTGAGTCTCTGCACCGCGTCGTGGAGCTCGATGTCCACACCCAGGTCATAGGAGTTGAGCTTGAGGGTGTACCCCTCGAAGAGGCCACCCTCGGGGTCCACGGCCAGGGTGAGGGTGGCCACCGGACCCTCGATGTCCAGTCGCCAGTGGCGGTACCGGGAGGGCTCGGTCTCGAAGCTGATGGCCGTCTCCGACGGACCGCGACCCAGAGCGGGCCCGGATCCCTCAGCCCCCTCGGCAACGACGGATGGCGACTTCGATGGGGGCAAGGCGGTCTCCTGGGTCTCGGGATGGGGGTCTCGGAGTTCTCGGGCCGACAGGGTCGATGGATTCTCATCACCCGGCGCGGATACAACCTACTACATCGTGCCAGAAAATACCTGGCACGATGTTGTATGAATTTCGGAGTAGTCGACACCAGCCTCACCCAGGAGTGAGCAGGCGGTGGGAGGGCTGTCCGTCTACGCCAGTTCGGAGATCACCGCGGCGAGGATGCGGTTCGCGGTCCCCGGTTCCAGGACCTCACCACCCCAGCGGGCCACCAGTTCGATG
>JALSTE010000547.1 GCA_026983855.1 Acidimicrobiia bacterium | reverse complement strand
CCACGACGACTCCCCGACCCGCCACGACCACAACCACTACTGGTGGTGGCGGAGGCGGGGGCAACGTGGTGTTCAACGACACCGGCCTGGTCCATGATGCCGGTACCTACGCCCAGGCCAGTTCCATCACCCTCCACAACGTGAACGGCCGGGCGAAGCTGCACCTAAAGGTGGTCTCGAAGGCATCGGGGAAGAGGGTCAAGGGCCAGGTCTGCTTCTGGAACCACTCCAACGGACGGTTCAAGCTCGAGACCTGCTCACCGGCATTCGAGTTCAGCACCACGGGTACCTACGACTTCGATCTGGGTCGGCCCACATCGTGGTGGAGCATCACCGGCCCCGGTACCTTCCCCTGGAACAAGACCCCTGACGTGGGTCGCATCATGATCAAGGATCCGAACACCGGCGAGTTGCTCATGACCTCAAGGTGCGGCTCCCACTGCTCCAGTTCCTCGGCCGTCAACGGGCACGTCCCGATCGTCATGGATGCCAAGTTGACTTTCTCGCCCTGACCACCCGGCGACGGCGCGGACGAGAGTCCCGGCGTCACACACCTCGACGGCCGTCGGGTCCTCGTGGCGGTTGGTGGTCCTGGCGACCTCACCTCCGGACCGGGTCCGCATCCCACCCGACACCGGGCCTCACCCTCCACTTCGGGGGTGAGGCCCCGTGGTTTGCGCCCTCGGCAGGAATCGAACCTGCGACACAAGGTTTAGGAAACCTCTGCTCTATCCCCTGAGCTACGAGGGCCCGGTAGCCCGAAACGATACTGGACCGGAGCGAGGCTCCCGCACCGCCCGTGTCACTTCTCGCCACGGGCGGAAAACCGCCCTGAGCAGGAGGAGCACGGGGCTTGACCATGACCGGTGGTCGCCCGGTGACCGAGGTCGACCGGGGGCCGCTGTTGATCGGCACGACCGGTGTGCTAGACAACCCCTACAGTATGACGATTGCGTGACGATGGATTCATGAAACGGACTCATTGAATCCCGAGGGGGTTCACGAATTCCGTCCATCATCACGCGGGCTCGAGGTGACAATGCTCTCCAAGACGAAGCGGCTCTCCGGGACAACGAGAATTCCCAGGTCCCCCCAGAGACCCAACCGGCCGGCGGTGCTACTGCTGGCCATGGCCCTGCTGGCCACGGTGCTGGTGGGGGTGTCGCCCGACTCCGGCGGAGCCGTGGCTTCCGACGAGGTGGTGGGATGGGTGCTCGATGACAGCGGCCAGGTGGTGAGCCTGGGCGGGGCACCCTTCTACGGCGACATCTCCGATCAGCCCGGAGTCCAGCCGGTGGCCCTGGTTCCCACCCCGAGCGGCAAGGGCTACTACGTGGCCCAGGCCGATGGAAGGGTGACCGCCTTCGGTGACGCGGTTTTCCGTGGTGATCCCTCGGGGTTGACCCTGGATCGACCCATAGTCGACATGGCCCTGAGCCCCTCGGGCCACGGCTACCTGTTGCTGGGCTCCGATGGGGGGGTCTTCAACTACGGGAACCTGGGTTTCTACGGCTCGGTCCCCCAGTTCGTGCCCCTGGCGGCCCAGACGACCAAGGCCGTCGCGATCATCGGTGCCCCCGACGGTAAGGGCTACTGGATCGTGCACGACGACGGCGGAATGTTCACCTTCGGCAGTGCCAGGTTCCACGGTTCGGTTCCCCAGTACGTGCCCAGCGGTCAACTGGCCGGTCCGATAGTGGCGGCCATGCCCGCCACGGACTTCGCCGGCTACGGGATGGTGGGCTCCGACGGGGGGGTGTTCGCCTTCGGCTCCTACGCCTTCCGCGGAAGTCAGGCCCTGGCCACTTCACCCTCGAGCTACGTGGGGGGCAGTTCGGTTCCCGACGGGGGCTACGTTCTGCTCGACGCCACAGGGGGCATACACCGCTTCGGGGCTCCGGGATCCTCGGGTCAGGTCGTGGACACCAAGGCCCAGTTGGCGTCGCGGTCGGTGGACGTGGCCATCATCGGCACCCGGGCCCTCACGGCATCGACCACCACCCCGACGACCCGTAAGCCGGTGACCACCACGAAGGCCACGACCACCACGAAGCCCACCAAGGCCACGACCACCACCACGACCA
>JALSTE010000546.1 GCA_026983855.1 Acidimicrobiia bacterium | reverse complement strand
GGTGACGGTGTTCTTGACGTCGGCGTAGAAGTCGAAACTCCAGTCGCCTCCCTCCCTTCCGACCCCCGATTTCCGGGCCCCGCCGAAGGGGGCCCTGAGGTCCCGTACGAAGAAGCAGTTAACCCAGCAGGTCCCGGCCACCAGTTGGGCCGACACCCGTTCGGCCCGCTCGGGGTCGCCGGTGAACAGCACCGCCGCCAGGCCGAACTCGGTTCCGTTCGCCATGTCGATCACCTCTGACTCGGTGGCGAAGGTCTGCAGGGTCAGGACCGGTCCGAACACCTCCTGGGTGAGGATCTCGGACCCGGGACGGGCTCCGGTGAGCAGGGTCGGGCGATAGTAGAGCCCGCCCAGCTCGGTGTTCGGTCCGCCCCCGAGAAGGGGGGTCGCTCCCTCGTCAACGGCCCGGCGAACGAAACCGTCGATCCTCTCGAGGTGTTCCCGGCTGATCTGGGGGCCGATGTCGGTGTCCAGGTCACGGGGATCGCCCTGCCTGAGAGCTCCGGCCCGTTCGATGAACGCGGCGGTGAACTCCTCGGCGATGGACTCCTCCACCAGGAGTCTGGTTCCCGCCAGGCACACCTGTCCGGCGTTGTCGTACTGCTCCACCGCCTGGCGCACGGCATCGTCGAGATCGGCGTCGGCGAACACGATCAGGGGCGACTTGCCCCCCAGCTCGAGGCTCAGGGGGGTGAGATTCGCCGCCGCCGATGCCGCTATCGCCCGGGCCGTGGGGACTGATCCGGTGAAGCTGATGCGGGCCACCTCGGGATGGCCGGTCAGGGTGGGGCCGACCTCCTCCCCGATCCCCTGGACCACGTTGAAGACCCCGTCGGGGAGCCCCGCCTCCCGGGTGATGTCGGCCAGCAGCGAGGCGGTCAGGGGGGACCACTCCGCCGGTTTGAGGACCACCGTGCAACCGGCGGCCAGGGCCGGGGCGACCTTCCAGGTGGCCAGCATGAGGGGGGCGTTCCACGGGGTTATGAGCACGGCCACCCCGGAGGGATCCCAGGTGACGTGGTTCCGGTGGCCACGGGTCTCGAAGTCGGGGTGGCCCAGGTTCTCCAACCAGTCGGCGAAGAAGCGGAAGTTGTGGGCCACCCGGGGCATCACCCCCCTGAGATGAGAGCGGAGCAGGGCCCCGTTGTCGGTGGTCTCGACGATCGCCAGGTCCTCCAGCCGGGCCTCGACACCGTCGGCGATGGCGTGGAGAAGGCGACTGCGCTCGGCCGGGCTGGTGTGTCGCCATTCGGCGAAGGCGGCGCTGGCGGCACCTACCGCCCGCCGGGCCTCGATGGCGGTGCCCCGGGCCACATCGGCGATGACCGTCTCGTCGATGGGGGAGATATCGGCGAAGGTCTCCGCCGACGCCACCCTGCGGCCCCCGATCCAGTGGTCGAGGGCCACCTCCACCCCTGCGATCTCGGTGCTTCGGGTCACATCTCCTCCGTTCCCGGTGATCGGGTCCCGGGGGACCGCGGCATCTCCAAGTTCATTTGGTCACGAACGATATCGCCGTGGGCGGTGGTCCGCGAGGGCATCGAGCCGTCTCATGAGCGGGTCCGTGGCCGAATGGCTCGGCCGGGGGCCCGTTGCCGGCGTGGTTCAGGGGGCGAGGGGGGGGACGAGATGGCCGGCCTCGACCACCACCGTGTCGTCGAGGGTCACGGTGCAGTTGCGCATCGGGAGGTCGAAGTGGCCCCGACAGAAACGTCCGGCCACCTCGTTGGCCCCGGTGGAGTAAAGGAAGTTGCCGGCGAAGGCCCGTAGCTCCGTGCCGTTGATCTGGCTCTTGTCCCACAGGGCCAGGGACTCCCAGCGGGCGCCGGGGTTCAGTCCGAATCCAACGTGGCTGGTGGCGTAGGCCTCCGGTTCGCCGTAGGACCCCAGGTAGGAGGCGAACAGCTCATGATCGAGTCCGTTCCCGGAGATGTCGGTGATGAAGTCGTCCTCGACGGTGAGCACGACCCGTGAGGACATGTACTCCTTGAAAGTGAGGTTCATGTCGCCGGGGGCCAGGACCACGGTGCCGTTCACCGTGCCCGGGGCGGGGAAGGCCAGGACCAGGCCCCCGGGCCAGTGGGCG
>JALSTE010000545.1 GCA_026983855.1 Acidimicrobiia bacterium | reverse complement strand
GACCACGAGAAACGGATCACCGCCTACCACGAGGGAGGCCACGCCCTCATGGCCACCCTGCTACCCCACGCCGACCCCGTGCACAAGGTCACCATCCTTCCCACCGGGCAGGCCCTGGGTGTCACCCAGCAGCTCCCCGAGGAGAAGCACAGCTACAACCGCCACTACATCGATGACCGCCTGGCGGTGCTGATGGGCGGTCGAATGGCCGAGGAGCTGATCTTCGGGGTCACCTCCACCGGTGCCGCCAACGACCTCATGGTGGCCACCGAACTGGCCCGCAAGATGGTCCGCGAATGGGGAATGAGCTCCCGCCTGGGTCCCATGGCCTGGGGGGCGAACAACCAGGTCTTCCTGGGGGAGGATCTGGTCAGCTCCCGTGAGTACAGCGACGAGACGGCCCGGGTCATCGACGAGGAGGTCGAGAGAATCCTCCGGGCCCAGGAGGAGCGCACCCGGCGCCTGCTCCGTCAGAGCCGTCGGGCCCTGGAGATGGTGGCCGACGCCCTCCTGGAGAGGGAGACGGTCACCGGGTCGGAGGTCCGGGAACTGGCCGAGAGGGCGGCCCGGGAGGGCCGGGGGGAGGGCGTCTCACCCGAGGGGGAGCGCACCGGGATGACGTCCCTGGCCCCCACCCCGCCGGTCACCCCCGATCCCAACCCCATCTCCCACCGGGACGAGACCAGGTAGCGACACGCCGGGCCCTCACCCGCCGGTCCGTTCCGGGGGTCGCGACCGGTTCTGACCACCCGCCGTTACCCGCCAGGACACCGGTATCTGCAGGTCAGGGGGTCGGGTGATCCGAGCTGAGTTCCGCCGCCGGCGAGACGGTGTTTAAAACGATCGGTGCCGTCCAGACGCCGAGCCGAGGAACCCTGTCCATCTAGTATCGGCACCGCCATGGGGACAGTCGTCTACATCGATGGGTTCAATCTCTACTATGGCGCGGTCAAGAACACGAACTACAAGTGGCTCGATCTAGAGGCGCTCTGCCGACGGCTGCTGCCCAAAGACGACATCACGAAGATCCGGTACTTCACGGCCCGCATAAGCGCAAGACCCGACGATCCACAGCAGGCCGTTCGCCAGGAGACCTACCTGCGCGCCATCGCGACGCTGCCCCTCATAGAAATCCACTATGGACACTACGTCACCCGAACCACACGAATGCCTCTGGCGAACCCGAGACCCGGCGATGCCCGGACGGTCGAGGTCCTCAAGACCGAGGAGAAAGGCTCCGACGTAAACCTGGCAACCTACCTGCTCCTGGATGCCTTTCAAGGCCGTTGCGACACTGCCGTCGTGATGAGCAACGACTCCGACCTGGCCGAGCCTATTCGTATCGCCCGTAGTGAGGCCGGCGTCAAGGTCGGCATCATCAACCCTCACCAGCCGAAGTACCGCTCCAGGCGCCTCAGGGGAACCTTCTTCAAGCAGCTCAGGAGTAGCGTCCTCCCCCAGACTCAACTTCCGCAGCAGCTCCGAGACGCTCAGGGCATGATCCACAGACCGGACACCTGGTGAAGAACCGCAGGGGCCCGCCGAAGCGGGCCCCGCACCCAGCCACCGAAGCGACTGGGGGAATACCCCAAGAGTATCGGACGGATGAGGCCATCCATCAAGCGAAGTCCGTGGCTCGCCGGGTCAGCCGCCAATGATGCGCTTCGCGGGTGGACTTGAATCCTGGGTGGCGAGGAAACGCTGGGCAGACCAGTCATGCGGGATCACAACGGTCGTCGGCGACGGGCGGGCCCAACGTCATCACAGAAGGCCGAGGTCCCCCGCGTCGCCTCAGTCGACCGGGTAACCCGTGAGCCCCGGGGCTCAGTCGGCGGAACCGGCCGTGGCGCTTCCCTCCTCCACCAGGGCCGCCAGGGCGTCCCAGAGTTCTCCCGTCGCCGGGGGACCCAGGATGCCCAGACGGGTGACGCCGCTCGCGTCCACGACCACGGTGGTCGGCACGGTGTCGATTCCGTATCTCTCGTGCAGGGTCGGGCTCTCCCCCCGGTCCACGATCCTCACGGCCACATCAGTGCCCTCCACGGTGGCCACCTTGGTTCTCATCTCGTCGCAGGCGTCGCAGTCCGGGGCGGTGAAGACGACCAGCAACCACGGGGCGTCGACCACACCGAAGTCGTCCCGATCGAGCTGCTCGGGTATGGATCCCCTCCGGCCCTGGGTGGGGGGGTCGGGCCGCCTGCGGTTGAGGACGTAGGCGGCGACGGCGGCGATCGCCACGAGTATGAGGGCGATGATGAGACGTTCCACGTTCCAGATCATCCCACGGAGGCCGATCCCTACGGCAACGGGGGCCGCATCCCCGGGAATCCACGGCCCCGATCACCGGGGCCATGTCATGTCCACGGTCCCACCGCACAGGGGCGCCCCGGCGACCGAACGCCTGGCCGCCCACCACGGTCCCATCCCACAGGGCCGCCCCACCCGGCCGGCCCCTGCCGCCAACCGGGGGTCACGATCCCCAACCTCGGCGACACGAACCGGAGGTCACGACCCTCAACCTCGGCGACGCGAACCGATGGTCACGATCCCCAACCTCGGCGACACGAACCGGAGGTCAACGCAGGATCAGCCCCGTGGACACCGCCACTCCGTCGGAATCCACGGCCTCGCTCATGACGGCCACCCCCACCGGTGCCTGGGCGTCGACACGGGCGGCCACCATTCCCGGTGGCAGAACCACCGCCGCCGTCCCCAGACCCGGAAGGGTGACCCGTTCGATGGCCGTGCCGTCGAGGCGGGCCACGACCACGTCCACGGGGTCCACGTCGGCGTTGTGGATCAGGACCCGGGACACGCCGTCGGGTAGATCCGCGGCCAGGACCAGCCACCGGGTGGAGCCCCGCGGAAGGGCCGCCGAGACCGACAGACCCGCTGCCGCCCGGGCCGTTCTCACCTCGGGGGGCTCGACCGGTTCGGGAGGTTCCGGAGGCAGCGTTGTCGTGGTGGTGGTGGTCGTGGTCGTGGTGGTCGGGGGAACGGTGGTGGTGGACCCGTCCCCCGTCTCCTCCGAGGGCCCCGACGTGACGGTCGGGTCGACAGTCGTCGTGGTCGAGGGTGTCGTGGTTGGGGGAACGGTGGTGGTGGTCGTGGGAGGGGGTGGCAACGCCACGGGGACGAGACGGATCTCCACATCCACCACCACGGGGACCCCGTTGACCGACTGGACCACGACCCCCAGGGGCAGATCAGCGGCCACACCCAGCCTCAACTCATCCTCGAAGTCCGAGGTGGAAACCACGGGCACCACCAGGACGTCCCTGGGCCCGACGGTGAGTTCTATGGGGTCGCCACCGGCGAACAGATCCTCGGTCTCCGCCGCCAGATCCACCTCGGCGGGCTCATCGTTGGGGTTGTAGATGTGGACCTCGACCAGGGTGCCGTCGTCGAGTATCACCCCGGGGAACATCCATGTCGGGGATGGGGACACCGAGCCCAGGGACACCGACAGACCCGACCTCCCCTCCGACCCGTCGAAGGACTGGACCCGGTCCACTACCACCCGACCCGATCGGGTGCGCAGGGCCGCGGCCACCGATCCCCGTCTCCTCACGTGATCCCCCAGATCCACCGCCACCGAGGTTCCCGAGGGTACGACCACCGACCGGAGATCGGCGGCGGTGAAGACACCGATCTCGGCCTCGGTGGCGAACTCGACGTCCACGACCACGTCGCCGGGGAAGGGGTTGAACAACACCAACTGCTCCGTGGCGTCCCGGCTGGTGTCACCGGCGGCGAAGAACCACTCCGAGGCCGCCGCCGGGGCACACGGGGCCACGTCGGTGCCCCGACTACCGGAAACGATCCGACCCACCTCGAGCCGCCCCCCGGGGGCCTCCACGGTGGCGGCCACCACATCCCCGTCCTGCTCACCCGCCACCGGCAGATCCCGCACCGATCCCCCCGGGACACTCACGGTGACGGTCACGGGAGCGGAGGTGGCGCTGAACAGGGTGACCACGACCGGAATCGAGTCCTCACCCAGGTTGGTGAGCTGGAGCACCGCCTCGGTGTCGGCGCCCTTGCCCTCCACCCGGTTCAGGTGGACGGTCGGACAGAACCACGATGAGGTGAGGGGCTCCGGTGCGCCCATCCCACCGGTCGCCGTCGCCACCGTCGGGGAACTCTCCCGGACGGGAACCAGACGGTCGGCCACGACACCACCGATCAGAGCCAGGACGATCAGCAGTCGGGCCGGCCAGCGCCAGGCTCTCATGACTCCGCCCCGGACCGACGGGATGATCGCCCGAACCGCCGCCGCCCACTCCTGTCGCGCCTCCGGCGGCGTGACTCGCTGAGCACCACCCGAATCGTCACGACCCAGATCAGGAGCTGCAGACCCAGCAGATAGGTGTCGGTGGAGGATCGCTCGAACACCAGCCGGGCCGGTCCCGGCCGGGTCACATCGAACAGGGGGGCCCACCCGTGGGCCAGGTCCCGGCCCACCGCCCGGTCGGCCACCTCCAACCTCCACTGATCGGCCGCCCCGTAGGCGGCCACAACCGTTCCCGGTTCCAGGTCGCCGGTGAACTCCGTGGACGAGACCCGGTCGGCCAGGACGGGCACGGACTCCGGGGGCTCCGATATCGCCTCCCGGGCCTGATCCTCGTCCCGCAGCAGCCCGGGGTCGACATCGAGCAACTCGGCCCTCACCGGGGTCCAGGCGGTGTTGAGGAACACCAGCACCGAGGGGTCGGCCGCCACCGGCCGCAGATCGATCTGGCTCTCCAGGGCCCCCCTGAGCACCGGATCGGCCTCGGAGATCTCCACCTCGGTGAACGAGGGGGCCGGGGCGAGGGGCACCACCACGTATCGGACCCCGTAGTTCCCCAGGAGCCGACCCATCCGCGCCGTGCCGCCCTCCAGTCCCTCATCGATCACGTCCACCAGGCTTCGGGTGTCGGCCCCCGGGGGGCCGGCCCACTGACCCCTGACGTCGGGGAGACCGTCGACGCTGGTGGCGACCCGAACACCCTCCAGCCCCGACGGCCAGCCCTCGGCCGGGAGATACGAGGGATCACCCAACCACAGGATCCGGTCGGCCCCCGGGTCCGTGGAGTCGAGGAAGCCCAGGGCTCCGTGGAGGTCGGTTCGCGGGACGCCCATCGCCCCGTCGGTCAGAGCACCCAGGACGGGGAGGACCCCCAGGGCCAGCCCGGCCGCGGCACCCCCGATGGCCAGCCTCCGCCAGCGGAGGGAGAAGCGGGGGACGTCCATCTCGAAAGCGGCGAAACCGAGGGCCGCGGCCCAGGCCAGACCGACGGCGGCGGGCACCAGAATCACCGACAGGTCGGGCAGATCGAAGGGGACGATCCCTCTCACCACCAGCCAGGCCACGGCCCAGGACCCCAGCGCCAGTGACCAGGCCCGGGGGGCCCATGCCGCTCTCCACCCCGTGCCCAACAGCAGGGGCACCGCGGCCACGACCACCAGACCCAGACCCGGTAGGGGCCCGCCGAACCGCGGTCCCCGGAACACCAGGAGATCCAGGAGGTCTCCCGAGCCGCCCCGGTGCGACCCGATCAGCTCATCAGCCAGTTGGCGCGGCGCATCGAGGTAGGAGAGCAGCCAGGGAAGGTTCAGCAAAAGGGCCACCAGCGAGGAGATGACCACCAGGACCACCGCCCGAACCGAGGTCCAGATGCTGCCGGTGAACCCCGACACGACGACGATGGCCAGGGCCACCACGGGGACCGTCACCACGATCGAGGGCTCGAAGGCGGCCACGATCCCCAGAGCCAGCCCGAGAGCGACCACCTGGTGGGTCAACGACCGCCGTCTGACTCCGGGACCCGGAGGCCCTCCCTTGGACCCGTAGGGGGTGATCCCGATCATGCGGGCCACCCGGAGCACCAGCCACGGCATCGCTCCGTACAGCAGCAGCACGTCCCAACGCCCCGAGGCCAGGGCGTCGAGGGGCAGGGGAATCGCGGCGTAGACGACGGCCGCCGCCAACCGGCCCCGACGTGAACCCAACGGTCCGGTCAGCCGCCAGGCGCCCAGCCACCCGAACGGGATGAGACCCAGGATCAGGACCTGGCGCAGCAGCCCCATGCGACCCAGGAACAGCCGTCCGGCCACGGAGAGCAGGGCCAGGGCCGCCGGACCGGGACCGGCGGAACCGGCCCCCTGCTCCCGCCAACCCGAGGACCAGGCGTGGAGCATCGAGCCCGGTCGGGGGAAGGGGGCGAACTGACCGACGAAGGGAACCCCCCGGGTGATCAGATGCCGGGTTCCGAACACGAACAGCAGCGCCATCACGGTCCACACCAGCAGGGCGGTCCGCTGGGGCCCCTCACTGAGGGTGCCCGCCATGGCCCGCCCCCTCTCGGCCAGATCCTGGAATCGGGCCCCCTCGCCGATCTGGCCCCGGAGGAAGGCCGACATCCGGGCGCTGCCCCGCACCTGAAGACGACCGATGTCGCTGTCCCGGACCCGGCGGACCCGGGCCATTTCCCGGCGGGCCGAGGCAATCTCGGCCGTTCGACGCAGGTTCCACCACCACGCCCCACTGACATCACGTGCCTGGCGGAACCGTCCCGTGAACAGGGCCAGCACGGTCTCACCCGCGGTGAGGGCCAGGGCGACGGGCAGCACCCGCAGCAGATGTACCCAGCCGTAGGACTTGGCCACGGTGCGGAGTCGGTGGCGGGACTGCAACCTACGACGGTCATCATCGCCGCGACGGTGGGCGAGAGCCTCCAGGTGCCGTCCTACGGCGTTGGGGGCGACCACCACCCGGGCCCCGGCCACATGGGCCCGCCAGCACAGATCGAGATCGTCCCCCAGGTAGTCGATTCCCTCGTCGAAGCCCCCGATGGACTCGAAGAGATCCACCCTCACCAGGGTGGCACCGCCCGCGATCATGAAGACATCGCGGACCCGGTCGTGCTGTTCCTGATCGAGTTCCCCCGGCTCGGCGTAGGGTGCCTGCACCCCGAACTTGTCCACGGCCGAGCCCACGGACCGAATCCGGTCCGGGTGCTCCCAGTCGACCAGTTTGGGGCCCACGATCCCGGCGTTGGACCGAAAGGCCTCCTCGACCAGGATGGTCACCGAATCGGGGGCCAGGCATACGTCATCGTGGAGGAACAGGTAGAAGGCGGCCCCCTCGGCCTTTCCCCTGATGTGGTTGGCGGCGGCCCCGAACCCGGGATTGGAGTCCAGGCGGGTCACTATCGCCCGGGGCAGCGTCGCCGCCACCCTCTCGGTGGGGTCCTCCTCACTGTCGGCGTCTATGACCAGTACGGCGAGGTTCGGGTAGGTCTGGGCGGCCAGGCCCCCGAGAACCTCCTCGAACCAGGGGCCGGGGTCGCGGGTGACCATCACCGCGACCACCGGAGGTACAGCTACGGAAGAGGAGGCCACGATCGGGTGAGGCTACAGGATCGGCACCCTCCCACCGGGGCAGGAACCCCCCTGATCACCACGTCCGCGGTCCCCGTTGCGGATTGGCCCCCGGGTCCCGAACCCGACGGGAGCCGAACCGTCGGAATCACCCTCGTGCCCCGGGTTCCCGATGTGGACGATTGGGCCCGAACGCCGGATCGGACGAGCCTCCCCTACCCTCGAGGCCGGGACCCCTGATCGTTCGCGGGCGTCAACCCGCCTTCTCCCACCCCATCGCCGGACCCCGGGCCCCAGGAGTCGAATTGGCCACCACCGAGAATCCGACCGGCCCGGGCCCACGGGGCAACCAGGTGGTGAACCCCGCCGACCTGGCTGACGCCACCTACACCGCCATCGGATTCGGGATCCTGGGCTTTCAACGGTTGCAGGTGGCCCGGCGAAGGCTGCGACGGCAATTGGAACGCGAGGGACGCCTCGGCGGGACCACCGACGGTGATCTGGCGGCCCTGTTCGAGCGCCTGGACCGTGGACTCGATGAGTTGGGGGCCGTCCTGCCCGAGTTGGCCGTGCAGCTGCTGGAACCCCTGCTGTGGGAACCGGCGCCGCCCGGGACGGGTGGCCACACGGATCCCCAGACCGGGTCGGCGGAATCCCGGTAGGGGCGCCTCCGGGTGCGACCGGGATCGTGGCCGGCCGGCCGTGCGCCCCGACGGCGATCCGCGGCGCCTCCGGGTGCGACCGGGATCGTGGCCAGCCGACCGGCCGTCTCCGGCTCCCGGCGACATCGACTCTCAGGGCAGGGGCTTCACGTCCACGACTCCCGAGCCGGCCACGCTCGAGATGAAGTCCGGGGCGTCACCGAAGGGGTAGCTGGTCCCCGAGTCGGTCACCAGCCAGTAGCCCCCGCCCGACGGGGTCACGCTCATTCCCACGATGGTGCCCTTGTTGGTCCTGGCCCCACGGGAGCCGTGGAAACCGACCTGACCGAATGCGAACACCCCGCCGTCCTCGGCCACGAACCAGTAGCCCCGACCATCGGGATGGGCGGTCATGCCGGTTATGGGTCGGGCCAGGGTGATGTCGCCGGTGGAGCCGAGGAAGGGGGCGTCACCGAAGGCGAAGATCCCACCATCGGACGCCACCAGCCAGTACCCCTCACCCGAAGGCGTGGACTCCATGCCCACGACCGGCTTGTTCAGGCGCACGCCTCCCATGGAGCCGAGGAAGGGGGCGTCACCGAAGGCGAAGATCCCACCATCGGACGCCACCAGCCAGTACCCCTCACCCGAAGGCGTCGGAGCCATGCCCACGATCGGTTCATCGAGGACGAGGTCCCCCGTGGAGCCGAAGAACTCGGCGTCACCGAAGGCGAAGATCCCACCATCGGACGCCACCAGCCAGTACCCCTTGCCCGACGGCGTCGGAGCCAGTCCGACCACGGGCTCCTTGAGTTCGGTACCCGACATGTCCCCCAACTCCGCGGCCCCGCCGAACCCCAGGACGGTCCCATCGGCCTTGGCCAGCCAGAACCCGGTCGTCTGCTGCTCGGACTCGGTGGGTGCGAAGTCGGTGAACCGGTACCAGTCCGACAGCAGACCCAGGGACCGGCGGAACGGATCGGCACCCCAGTTGGCGATGGGGATGTCCACGGTCTGGTCACTGCCCCTGATCTCCACCTGGCGGACCCGGCCGCCCCACTCCCCCAGCCCGTTCCGCTCCGTCACCCGGATCGACTCCAGGGTGCCGACCTCGGGATACATGGCCTCGATGGTGGACCGGGGCACCTTGCGGGTCCACTCGTGGGCGATGTTGATGGAGGTGTGGTCCCCCAGATCCTCCACCGCGGGATATCCGTTGCCCTCGCTCTGGGGGGCGGTCCATCCGCCGGTGGCGGCGGCGAACTCGGTGAGGGAGACCGAGCCATCGGCGTTCCGCCGGACCTGACCGGCGGTGGCGGCCACCGCGGTCGTGGTGGTCTCGAAGTTGGTCCCGTAGTCAAGGGGCAGACCGTTCAGCCACGCCCCCTGGTAGACCTGACAGGACTGGGTGTTGCACGTGTCCGAGGCGTAGTTGCCGTTGGCCCGGCGCCACTCGGCCTGGGCCGTGGCGTAGGAGCGGGCGGCCACCGCCTGGGCCTTGAGGGCCTCGATTCCCTTGCCGTCACCGAGGTTCCCCCAGTACGAGGGCGACTCCCGGGGCACCACCCCCCTGAGATATGACTCGACGGGGAGGCGGTTGATGACGAATGACTCCAGCCCGATCTCGACGAATCGCAGGGCCCCCCGGTATCCCCGGCCCCCTCCGTCGCCACCCCCGGCGTCACACACGATGAGGAACTCGTTGAAGTCGTCCCCCTGCTCGGCGACGGAGGGGACGATCTCCACGAACGGGTGACCACCCTGGCCCACCTCCCCGGGGACGGTGGCGGTCTCGGCCCACGGGCCGTCA
>JALSTE010000544.1 GCA_026983855.1 Acidimicrobiia bacterium | reverse complement strand
CACGCCCCGACTGCCCCCTCCACCCCCACGAATCTGAAGCCGGTGATCGACGCCATACCGGCGGAGTGCTACGAACGCCCGACCTACCGGGGACTCTTCTACTTCATCCGCGATCTCGTGGTGTACGGCCTCGTCATCTGGGGCCTGGCGTCCACCAACCGCATATACCTCCTGATTCCCCTGTGGATCCTCTCGGGCCTGGCGGTCAGTGCCCTGTTCGTGGTGGGTCACGACGCCGCCCACCAGGCCCTGTTCCGCCACCGCCGCCTCAACGGTCTGGTCGGGCGGGTGGCCATGCTGCCCTCGTTCCACGTGTTCGAGGCCTGGGTGCTGGGACACAACCGGATCCACCACGGCCACACCCTCAAGCGGGGCTTCGACTTCGTCTGGCAACCGCTGACCCCCGAGGAGTACTCCGAGCTGGGAGTCTGGGCCCGTCTCCGCCACCGTCTGGAGTGGTCCCGGTTCGGTTCGGGCCTCTACTACCTCCGGGAGGTGTGGTGGAACAAGATGATCCGCTTCACACCCCCCCGCAAGTGGGCCCGGGCCATCCGCCTCGATTCCCTCCTGGTGCACACCGCCGGGGCCCTGGCCATGGCCGGAACGGTGCTCATCACCTGGGCGGTGACCGGCTCGCTCCTCTCCGGTGTGTGGCTTTGGATCAAGGTCGTGGTGGTGCCGTTCCTCGCCTTCACCCAGTCCATCGGCTGGGTCGTGTACGTCCACCACATCGCCCCCGACATTCACTGGTGGGAACGTCGGGAGTGGAACAAGTTCAAGGGTCAGGTCGAGGGCACGACCATCCTCCACGCCCCCCGGGGCATGGACTTCTTCTTCCACTGGATCTTCGAACACGCCCCCCACCACGTGGACATGCGCATACCCATGTACCACCTCAAGAAGGCCGGCCAGGCCATGAAGCGGGCCTTCCCCGACTCCGTGATCGAGAAGAAGCTGAGGGTCAGGGACTACCTGAGGTCGGTTCGCTCCTGCAAGCTCTACGACTACGGTGCCGGCCGTTGGCTCACCTACGGGGACGCAGCCCGTGCCTCAGGCCCCGAACCGGCGGCCGCGGCCTGAGAGACCTCTACGGGTCACCACCGCCTGAGCCCACCGAACCGGCGCCCGTTCTAGGAGACCCGGCCCGCCAGGGCCACCATGGTGTTGAGCAGCACGTTGGCCCCGGCCTCCAGATCGGACTCCGAGGTGAACTCGGCCGGGTTGTGGCTGATCCCCGCCACGCTGGGGACGAACACCATTCCCGTGGGGCACAGGCGGGCCAGCATCTGGGCGTCGTGTCCCGCCCCCGAGGGCATCCGCCGGGTGGTCAGTCCCAGCCCCTGAGCCTGTCGTTCCACCAGGTCGACGACGTCGGGGTCGAACACCACCGGCTCGAAGCGGGCCAGACGGCGGGTGGAGATGGCGACACCCTCCTCGGTGGCGACCTGGTCCAGGAGCTCCCCCAGCGAGGTCTCCGCCGCCCGCAGGGCGGTCTCGTCGGTGTTGCGCAGGTCGACGGTCATCACCGCTCTCTGGGCGATGACGTTCACCAGGTTGGGGTGCAGGTCGATCATCCCGCACGTACCCACCTGGTCCCCGCCCATGGAGGTGGCGATCTCCCTCACCCCGGCCGCGACCAGCGCCGCCGCCAGTCCGGCGTCGTGGCGCATGCTCATCGGGGTGGTTCCGGCGTGGTTGGACTGGCCCTCGATGGTCACCTCGGTCCAGGAGATACCCTGGACCCCCTCCACCACGCCGATGGTCTCCCCCTCGGCGTCGAGCACCGGACCCTGCTCTATGTGCAGCTCCACGTAGGCGTGGGGCACCGGCCCGGGGGAGGGCAGCGATCCCCTGTACCCGATGGCCTCCAGATCCTCGGCGACGGTGGTGCCGTCGATTCCAACGGTGTCGAGGGCCTCCTCCAGTCCCATGCCCCCCACGTAGACCAGACTGCCCATCATGTCGGGGGGGAACCTGGCCCCCTCCTCATTGCTGAAGAACGCCACCGCCAGGGGCCGGGTCGTCTCAACCCCGGCGGCGTCAAGGGTCTCCATGACCTCCAGTCCGGCCAGTACCCCGAGGTTGCCGTCGAAC